>JBBRTR010000064.1:0-16858 GCA_038244215.1 Bacteroidales bacterium | reverse complement strand
AGATATTATGGCGAAGAATCAAGTATAATTGGATACCGCTTGATGCTTATCTCTGTTTTCAGAATCTCAAAGAACGCTTGTCGTTTGTGTTAAATAATTTCGGCACAAAATACGACATTATATTTTGACCTTTACTTAAATCTCAATTACTTATTTACTTTTTTTCAATGGCTATTTTACGGGTAAGTGCTTCCAGAAAGTAATAATCGGCATAATTCAGTGGAACATCAATTTCGCTATTGTGTGGAATACTTCCAACCGAATGCATTAATAAGAAATTGCCGTTTGTCCCAACGATTGCCAAATAAGCATTACTTGATAATGAAGCTATAATCTTATCTGCCGTTACTTTATACTCCGGTTTGCCAAATGTGCTCAATTCATAAAGTGCAGAAGCCATTACCGCTGCTGCAGAAGCATCACGAGGTTCATTTGGAATGTTAGGAGCATCAAAATCCCAGTAAGGAACCAGATCAGCCGGCATTGTTTTGTTCGTAAAAATAAAATGATAAATATTATTGGCTAAATTCAGGTAGCGTTTATCTTTTGTTTCCCGATAACAAACCGTAAAACCGTACAGCGCCCAGGCTTGTCCACGTGCCCATGCTGATTCATCGGAGTAACCCTGCGCATTTACACGACTTCGTACTCCGCCCTTAATCTTATCATAATCAATGACATGATAACAACTGTAATCACTTCTAAACTGATTTGCCATCGTTGCATTTGCATGGCTAATGGCCATTTTTCGGAAGGTAGAATCGCCTGACAAATCGGAAGCTTCAAACAATAGTTCGAGATTCATCATATTATCAATAATTACCGGGCACATCCACCCTTTTGTTCCCTGCCAGCCACGATTTTCGTCCCAGGACTGAATAACACCGGGGATAGGGCGAAAACGAGTTGCCAATGATTTGGCTGCTTCAATAATGACCGCTTTGTAGGCAGGATTTTTAGTAATACGATATGCATTTCCATAACTGCAACGAATAATAAATCCGACATCGTGATGCCAGGTAAGGTATTTCACAGAATCCAGATTCTCAGTGTATTTGATACCCAGTTTTTCCCATTTGGGGTCTTTGGTCAATTCATACATATACCACATTGTTCCCGGGAAGAAACCGCTCGTCCAGTCATCGTTGGGAACATATTCGACCTTACCATTTTTTAATGTACGTGGATTCAGGATCTTACCCGATTGTTCTATGATATCGACCTGTCTGCCAATCTGCTTTACAGCCACTGCAATGTCATTTGCCACAATATCAGTTTTTGCGTGTTTTTGCACACAGCCAGAACTACTTGCTAATAACAATACCAAGCTAATACTTAATAATTTTGTTTTCATGTATAAATATATTTTTTATTAAAGCTCAAAATTTGTCTCCTATCTTTGAGACTTATTTTGAGGGGTTAAAGTTCTAGTTAATCCATTTGAAAGTCTTTGTTTGATAGCCATTGGTTACCAAACAAACATACAATCCGTTACCAAGTCCGGAGAGCGGTATATCCAAGATTTCATTCTGACTTTTTAGCTGCCGATTGTAAAGCATTTTCCCACTCATTTCGTATATCTTTATTGTTGTATCTTCCTTCAGTGGTTCTGTAAAGTGTAGGTGCAAATTTTCTTTGTCGGTGGAAAATTGCACCCAATCTTCATTAATTATTTGCTTAATTGCAGTATTATCGTTTATTGATTTTACACCGAAATAGATTGGATCTCCACCACTCATGTTGATCGTTACTTGAGTTTGACCGTTTGAGGGTGCCGAAAATGTTATTCCGGCAACAACGCTTATTGGTAACCATTCTCCGTTCAATGTAATCGTCGTTTGACTTGAGCTGGCTATCCAGCCAAAAGTAGCATCTGTCACCGGTTTTAAATCCGGATTGCATACTGCAAAATAATGCCGACCCGTTGCCACATCCAGTTTATCCATAAGCAGATTTGCAGCCGTATTGGCTTTTACAATACCAAAAGTCAGGTTACTTACTGCCCCAAAAAAGCTATAAGCTGTAATGTTGAGCGGTTTATAGGTCAACGCATGAACCGAACTATTCTGAGCCTGAATTTGAAAAACAGTTCCACCTCCATTCCCCATTTGTGCAGCCAATGATTGCATAGAACTACTATTGGTTGCAGGCACTACTACAAAGGAGTAGGACTTTGAACTTGGTTTCACACCATGATTCAGATAAGCTAGAGCTGCTGAAGCTGTTGTAGTTGGCGCAGCATAATCAGCTCCGGTTTGAATGGGTGTTTTCTGGTCGTTGTATCTGATTCCGATCGGATCATTGCCCTGCGGAATAAAATATCCCGTTCCCTGTGGAGTTACCAGCCAGTTATCACTTGTTGTAGTAATTGTTGTCGTATTTGGTTTGCTAACCGTTGTACCATTAACTATCAAATTTCCGCTCGAAGTCGATATCAGATTCTGAAACAGATTCGTTGCTGTAATCATACTTGCATCATAAGTTCCTGAAGAACTAATATCGCTACCCAAACTAATCAAGATATTGTCAAATGCAAAAACTGATTTTTTGAAAACCAGGTTTGTTGGTGTAAATTTCTGTCCACCCCAGGTTTCAATCTGATCAAAATCAGTGACAAACATACCACAATCGCCAAAGGAAAGAGCTCCCGAAAAGTTTTTGGTCTTAGTAAATTGGTCAAAACGATCAGTCGTTGTTCTGTTGGGCATCATTTCCTGCCACGAAGTATAATGCACAGTTGTTGCTCCGGGAACCACGTTCCAGTTCCAACCCCCACCTGATGAACCACTTAATGGAAGTCCATTTACAGCCAGCGATCCACTATACATGATTTCCAACGAACCATGGCTTTGATAACGACCAAAACGATTGGTTCCACTGTAGATTTCTGCACCAAAAAATTTAGTGGTCGGAGCACGCATAGTGGCTACCCAATTGGCTTTACGATAAACTCCAATAGGACTATAATTAAATTGATAAAAACCTTCGTAACTTTTAGCTGCAACCGGATATTTAGTTGAATTGAAGAAATAATTGTAAGCAGCTGTCAGTTCTGTATCAGCTGTTCCTAAACAATCATTCCCAACCTGTATCAATTGCTCAAACAAGGCCTTACTAAATTGAAGATTTATACCTCCACGATCATACGGATTACGACCCGACAACGAATTAGCGAAATAGCGAGTATCTCCAGTGTCTAATGTTGCCATCGTGTAAACCGATAACACCGCTTTTTTAAAACGTTGATAGGAATCTGTCGCAATTTTATACTGCGTTCCATTCAGGTAATACATGTATTGAGCCCATGTTTTATAAGAATACATATAATTGTTATAGTTGGTGTTGTGATGAAATCCCGTACCATCGGGTTTCAGAATATCAGCACTACCGGGAACATATTCAGTATTCCGATCCAAAAAGCGTTTGAAGGCCTTCAGCTCTCTTACTGCCGTAGCATCATCGGGTTGAAAGAGTGCAACACCGGCCATGTGAGGAGTAAAAAGATAAATTACATCCGACACCAGATTGGCTAAATAGATATTTTGTGGATAATACAACATACCATAAAACGACATCCAGCGAACTAATTTCAGTACTTCCACTTTCTCAGTGGTAGTACAGGCAGGCAGAATATTTAAAAAACTTGCCGGAATAGCAGTGGATGGAGTATAATCATTACTTGCCAAAACAAAATTGCAACCTTCTGCGATTCCCTGATCGAGCAAATGATCAAGTAAATTTTGGAACAGAATCATGGTCGGTGCATCGGTTAAAGCAGCTGCCGCCAATGTTTCCAGTTTACTCGAAATATCGGTCATAAATGCCGTTGTAAGAGCAGAAGCCGAAGTATTGACAACATTCCCTCTGACCGAACCATCCGGATTTCGGACAATATTCAATGATTGGACGTAAGTTTTAGCAGCTGTCAATGTCGTAGACGTTCCTGCTTTAGGTGTTCGTTTCAACGTTACTCTCAGCGCATTCAAATCAGCCAATTCCTGTGTTGTTGGCGTAGTAATCGGAATATCAACCGGATTCGCGAACAAGGCCAGCGAACTGATACCTTTAGTGAAATAAGCCATATCAAGAATCCACTGACTGCCAATTACCCGAGTGGTTTCGGTAGTGTAATTAAAATTTACATTATCGAAATAGATTTTCCGGGTGTCGGCAGTAGTAGGTTTCAAGCTTATCTTAACTGAAGTAATGCTCGTAGAAGCCGTTGAGGCATATTCCGTGTATGCTCGGTTAAACTCCCGCCAACCTTCAAAATTGCATAAAAAGTTAGCGGTTCGTTTGACAGTTGCAGAACTCAGGAATTCCACTTTCACAGTATCATTGCTAATGACCGGAGAATAAATCTGCATAAAAGCACTGTTCCCCGTACTGGCATTGAAACTGCTGAATGATACATTCAGTACGGAATTTCCAGCGGTTTCCCAACATAAACTCTGTGTACCTTCTTTGAAGTGTTCGGTGGACAAGCTCAGCTTACCATTCGAAGCTACCCAAGTGCTTGACACCGTGGTATCTTCGAATAGAAAACTCTGACCTTGAGCACTTGCTACACTCAACATTGCAAATAACAGGATAAAAAAGTTCTTCATTAGCAGTTGATTTCGAAAGTTGAAACCTATAAAATTTATTCGGTTATAATTACTTTGACTTTACGTTCTGTAGTTAACTGGCGTACATAATTTGCATTGGATGCTGTAAATGTAATAGTATATTCGCCAGCAGCAGTAAATTGATAAGAATAAGAGTTTATATTATTCGTAGCATTTTTTACCGGAAAAACAGAAGATAAAGTGGTCGGATTTACTGACGGGGTATTAACACCTGTAACAATTTCTATTGGTTTAGAAATAAGCCAATCGGTATTTAATACACCACCTGTAGCCGTTCTTGTCATAACCATTGAGGCAGGTATTGCTGTATTCCAAACACCAGCAGTTGCTGCAGATGCATAAGGATTAGCAATGTTCAATAAATCAAATGGAGTGAAGCCCATAGTGGCAGCCAATACCGTTCTAGATTTTGTAGTAGTATTGGATATCGTATCATTCACCTGTATATTGCTGATAGTCCAGGTTGGTTGCCAATCTGCTGCAAAATCCGTTTTGTAACGAAAAGCAAGACATACCTTTTTCCCTCGGTAATCGTTCAGCGATATACTGGCTTTATTGGTAGTATTAGCCGTAGTTGCTAAATTACATTGCGAAGTAATATCTATCCACTGGCGATTCACGATGGTTGCAGAATCTTTTTTTGCATTATTCAACAACAAAGTATCAGCAGTTGCATAGAGAAACACATTCAAGGTATTCGCGATATGTGTTCCCCATGCCGGCTGCGTACTGAATGTCAATACTGATTTTATAGTATTGAACCTGCTGTAGGAGAAAGATATAAAATCCGGTTCACCCGTAAAATTAAACTGTAAAGTCGTTCCTTTAGGTGCCGTTACCACACTATCTCCAATCTGAACATTGGTAGCCGAAGCCACACTTACATCAAATGTAAGCTCTTTTTCCAGTTCATTTTTACAAGCCGAAAACAAAATCAAAGTGAATGCTAGGACACTAAATATTTTAAATTTCATATTTTTAATTTTTTATTGTCAATTATTAATTTAATTATTTACCAACCCGGGTTGTTTTGAGTAATTGATTTATTAACAGCAATTTCCATGTCTGGAATTGGGAAATAGTTATAGGATTTTGGAACTTTATAATAAGCTAATGCATATTTAAAATTATTTGACCAGGCAGGATCATTCACATAAGCTTCCATACCGTTCATGTTCAGATAGAAATCACCCCACCGAATCAAATCCCACCGACGAGTTGCCTCGAAACAAAATTCCATGGCACGTTCATTTTTTATAACTGCGCGGAACTGATCTTTTGTCAAACCGGTGCCACTCTTTGGAGAAATATGAGCACGCACGCGCACTGCATCCAAACATTCGTAAGCCAAAGTCCTTGGAAAAGCTGTGAGTTCGTTATCAGCCTCAGCAATCATTAATAAAATATCACTGTAGCGAAGAATTGGGAAATTGATAGGCCCATAATTCTTATTCTTAGGCGTAATTACTTCCAATTCGCGACGATATTTGGCTGCACAACGTGTTTCGTTAATTAGAGCGGAAGCAGCTGTACCAACTGTGCATGGAAATCCTTGTACGGTTGTTAATCCTGCAGGTAATTTGCCATAATAATACACACGTCCGGTAACCGGTTTTGGAGCAGCTGATGCATAGGTATATTCGTAATCTGCAATATTCCAGTTACCACGGGCTGTATCACCCTCGGCTTCGTACATCTGAAATAATTTTAGAGAAGCATAGATAAATTTGTAACTATAACCCGGATTTGCCATTCCAGTCAGATTCATGTAAGCAGGAACGGTCGAATAATCATTGGTTGCACCAAATCCTATTACATTCCCTATACGACCGGCAGCTTGTTCCGGAGTTAAGCGGTTACCTGCTTCTTCAGCTTCCCAGATACTTTCGAGTACGCCTGTGCTGTTGTATTTGTCGGAACACATATCCGCAAAAATAGTTTTATAGGGCGACACCAATCCGTGTATTCCACTTGTTTTCACTTTCAAAGCCCAGTCGCGAGCATGGGTGAAATACGCCTGAATAGAATCAGCCGTGTTTGTTTGTGGCAGGCCAACCGCTGCGTCGCGATAATTTTCACCGGCACGAAACAAGTAGATACGAGCCAATATACCTTCAGCAGCCGATTGTGTTACAGCTCCGGTGTAAGGCAAAGTGTTCGAAGCACGAAGATTCGGAATGGTGGAAATAATATCCGCAATAATTTGATCATAAATCACTTGCTTTGAAGTACGAGGTGTGCTTAGTCCTTCTACAGTTTGAGTTGAAGTCAAGTGCAACGGAACATCTCCCCATCCCTGAATCAGGTTATAGTAATAAAACGAACGGAGAAAAAGTCCTTCTGCTTTTACACGATCACGGGTTGCCTGATCAATGGACGGATTTTTATCTGCATTTTCGAGCAATATATTGGCACGGTTTATACCATCATAAAGAACTCTCCAAAAAGTAGTAACTTGTGGGTTAGAACTATTGGCATTATTAC
Source organism: Bacteroidales bacterium (assembly GCA_038244215.1). Taxonomy (GTDB): domain Bacteria; phylum Bacteroidota; class Bacteroidia; order Bacteroidales; family Paludibacteraceae; genus Paludibacter. Next base: position 9,746 of record JBBRTR010000064.1, on the reverse strand, counting down.
ATATAATTCCATTCACACCCGGATTGCGTTGGTAAAAGCTTAAATCATCACCACCGGCATTGGCCAAAGGATAGTCATTTGCATAGAAACGCTCTTGCATAATCGAGCTGTAAACTCCAGTAAGGAAAATTTGCAGATCGGATGCTGAATTAAAATATGTTTCCGGAGTCAATGTATGTGGAAGTTTGTCCAAAAAATCGGAACAAGAACTCCAGAATAACATGACGATACTTATAATTGATACGAATTTGATTGATTTCATTTTATCTATATGAATTTAAAAGTTAAAAACCTACATTAATACCAACATTCATAGAAGCTGCTCTCGGGTAAGAAGAAAAGTCCAATCCCGGAGTTAAGGCCGAATTTCGTATGGAAACTTCAGGGTCGTAACCACTATACTTTGTTAGTGTGAATAAATTTTGAGCAGTAACATACGCACGTACCTTTGAAACTTTTAGTTTTTTCAATACCTTGTTCGATAGGCTATATCCTAAGGACACTGTTTTTAAACGTATGTACGAACCATCCTCAATGAAACGGGTTGAAAAAAGTCCGTTAGATGAAGAAGAGCTTACAACCGGAATATCACTGATCTGATTAGTAAAAGTCCAACGGTCTTCATAGCTGGCAAACTGATTCAAATCTTTCTTCTTGCCATAACCCTCGAACATCATTCTGTTAGCATTCAGCAAATTTGCTCCGTAAGACCATTGAAGGAAAACGCTTAAATCAAATCCTGCATATTCAAAGTTGTTGGTAAAACCTCCTGTGTGAATAGGGTCTCCTTTTCCAATTATGGTCTGGTCATTTGAATCTATAATTCCATCCTTATTCAAGTCGGCATATTTTGGATAACCGGGCTGTGTGCCAAGTTCAGAAGTATAACGTGGTATTCCGCTTTTCAAGGTATAAGTTGTACCATTAAAATCAAAATCAGATACTTTGTAAGTCCCTTGGTACATATACCCATACATCATTCCTATTGGAGACCCAACTTTAGCCATATAGTTTGAAGCGGTGAAAGCCTGGTCGAAATAACCATTGGTCAGCATAGATATTTGATTCTCTGCTAGTTCCAAAACTGTATTTCTATTAAATGAAATATTGAAATTTGTTGTCCAACTAAACTTTTTGGTTTTAATATTCACTGTATTTACCGTAAACTCAAGACCCTGATTCTGTACCTTTCCAATATTTTTCATGGCACTTCCGAATCCGGAAGAGACAGGTATAGAAGCACGAAGTAACAAATCGGACGTAATTTTATTATACCAATCGAACGTGAAACTAACCCGATCATTCAAAAAGCTCAAGTCAATACCCGCATTTGTTTGTCCGGTGGTTTCCCATTTTAAATTCGCATTGCTTAGGTTAGTTGGTATTGCACCTACTGTAGAAACAACATTATTGAACGGATAGATACCTGAAATATAATCTGTTGGACCGGTGTAATTCCCGGACGACGTTTTAGCTATAAGCAACTGAGCATAATAATCATATTCTCCTACACGATTATTTCCGGTTTGCCCCCAGCTAAGTCTTAGTTTACCATTGGAAAGGACAGAGCTTAAAGGTTTCATAAAATCTTCTTCCATAAAGTTCCAAGCCACCGAAGTGGAAGGGAAGTAACCATAGCGATTCTGAACCGGGAATTTAGAAGAACCGTCCGCTCTGAACGATGCGGTGAAATAATATTTCGATTTATAATTGTAATTGATACGTCCCAGATAAGAAAGCATGCTCCAATCGGCAATAATTGAATTATCTAAAATAGGTGTACCTTGCGACATACCGGCCATCCCGAGTGCTTCGTTGGGTATATTATTGGTTTTCATACTATAATCATTAAAGCTTGAAGCTTGCATGGTCAGACCTGCCATAACATTGAACGAGTGGACCTTATTAAATACTTTTTGATAGGTAAGAATGTTTTCGTTCAACCAGGTTTTCCGTTCCGAAGTTTCCAAAGTTGCATTCACATGATCAGTAGAATTAGCTGATCCATAGCGGGTTCTCGAATTATTGAAAGTTTCATTTCGAGTGCTTTGTACTGTATAACCTCCTGAAACTTTCAGTTTTAAACCTTTGATGAATTCATATTCTAAAAATCCGTTGTATTGATTATTGGTCGTTGCATTTTTCCGGTATTCATTGTTCAGTGACAAAATCGGGTTGAAGCGATAATCGTTCAACGGGTCAACACCGGGATCGGTACCATTATCAAGTAAAGAATTGATATCAACTCCGGGCTGTGTTACCGGCCGATAACCCCAAACACTATAGAAAAGATTTTGCATACCGCTAAAAATAGATTGGGAAGGAGAACTCCCAATTGAAGTGGCCTGTGAATAATTCGTTGATAGATTAATGTTCAGCTTATTGCTGCGAATGGTAGTACCTAAACGTCCCTGAATACGATTGAAATCAGAATTAATAACAATTCCATTCTGATCGTAATAGGAAACGGAAGCATTATAGCGTATATCTTGAGTACCACCGGTTAATGACACACTATGACTTTGTTGAGGAGCATCCTGTAAAATCATATCTTGCCAGTTGAATTGATTAATATTCCGATAATCATCCAAGGTGTAGGTTTTGCCGTTATAAGTTGCAAAATAGCCTGTTGAGGCTGCCATATCGGTCGGAGAATATATTTCCTGTTGCAATTTTACAAATTCATAAGCATCCATCATCGGAATTTTACGCGTAACACGTTGTATTCCATAACTTCCGTCGTAGGTAATTTTTGGAGCTCCAACTGTTCCTTTTTTTGTGGTTATAATAATTACCCCATTTGCACCACGAGCACCATAAATAGCCGTAGCAGAAGCATCTTTCAATACATCTATAGAAGCAATGTCATTCGGATTAATGCTACTTCCTACGGTTGGATCTTCAACAGGGAAACCATCGATAACATACAGCGGACTGTTATCCTGTGTCAGCGAATTATTACCACGAATCACAATATTCATGGTACCACCCGGAGTTCCTTCGCCGGAACTAACGTTCACACCCGCAACACGACCTGCCAAAGCCTGATCAAAACTGGCCACAGGAGCTTTTAACATATCTCCCAGATTAGCTTTTGCAACTGAGCCAGTAAGGTCTTTTTTGCGTACATCCTGATAACCGACAATCATTACTTCGTTTAGTGAATTGCTCACTTCTTTCAAAACAATTGACATTGGTTTCGCGGGAGTTACTTTCATTTCTTTGGTTTCATACCCGATATACGAAAATACCAAAATACTACTTGCATCTGAAAGAGAAAGATTGAATTTACCGTTTACGTCTGTTATAGTTCCTTTTGAGATACCTTTAACCTTGACATTCACACCCGGCAATGTTTCACCTTTTTCATCGATTACACTTCCTACCACATTGAAATTTGTCTGAGCAAAAGCGCAAATTGAAAATAAGGCAAACAGCACGATTAAATAAATTGATAGAGATGGTTTTTTCATTTTAATTTATGAATTTTGATTAGTTTAAAAGTAAACAATATAAATTTCTCTCAGAAAAAAATAATATACTATAAAAATCAACTGAGTTTAAATCTGAATACTTATTTGTGAGCGAAGTACTGTAGTTTTCCAGATCAAAAAAATCCGGAAAACTACAGTATAAATTTATCTAATTATTAACTTTTTAGCAGTATCAGCTACTCGTAAAACATAGACACCTTTCACTAATGGAATATATAACTCGTTGTTAATCACTTTAGATAGTTTAACTAAAATTCCATTCACGCCATAAACCGAAACCAAATCACCCGAACTGAGACCGGTTATATTAACGCCATTAGACGATACCAGGCATTTAATTTTGTCGCTTGATAGTTCTTTCAAAGCATTTGGTTTATCCCATACAACAGAGATTTTAAAGCTTGAATTTATAGTACCTGTCCAAAATCCATCTGCACCAATCTGAGAAGTAAAATCTGTAGAAGTTCCTGTAAAAGTAAGACCTCCATCGGTTGAGTTTATATATTTAGCGCTGTAAAGTGTGTGACCTGCATTTGGTTGGAAAAGAAATTCTACTGTACTTCCCTTTGCATAACCGTTGGTATAATTTTCAGGTAACAATACACCCAATGAAGAATAAATAGCTCCGTTGGCAGTTGCAGCTTCGCCCGCCACCACTATGTAATAAGGAAGTTCATAAGCACCAATATCGCTAAGGGCACTTGATGAAGGATAACCTTGTGGACGAACTGTTCCGGTAAAGTCAGTTGCAAGCGCTGGAACAGCTGTAATATTCATTCCTGTATTTACACAAGGAGAAGCCGATTGAAGACTCCAATCTACGCCGGCAAACTCAGCCAATTGAGTTAGGTCTGTTGTTGCACCAATAAAATCTGTAACCGCATTGAACTTCGGTCCACTGCCCACCGTTCCGGCTACCGGGTTCGAAACATCGCCATTTGTTATGTTTGACGAAAATTGAATATTATTAGCTATTATCCAGCCATTTGTGGTAGAAACCGGATTGTATGTAGCATTGTTATTTACTGTAAATGTGGCACTTACAACTCCACCAATACTGGTTGGAGTGGTATTCGTATTGTCAGTAGCACAGCCCCAAACAATATTATTTGATAGATTATTTACACCACCTGCCATATAAACGGCTCCCACGTTTTTCACTATGGTATTATTATACATTGTACCACCGAGAATATATACAACTGTTCCACCGGTATTATTGTAAATCAAGTTATTAGCAACTTGAGAAGCACCGAGATAAAGGGCACCACCGCCTTTTAAGACTGAAGTAGCATCCATTGCTGTATTATTGTATATTTTATTATTTGAAACGTAGGTCATGCCAGTTCCCTGAATATTCATAGCCCCGCCTCGCACGGTAGAACTGTTACCAGTAATTTCACAGTTTTGAATATAAGAAATGTAAGGGCTACTACAATTGACGTTAATTCCTCCACCACCACTTGTGCCAACGGCTTGGACATTGTTTTTTACCAGACAATACCGAATCGTTCCACCGGGATACATACCAACTCCTCCACCTGAATTAATTAAAGAAGTATTATTCATAACAATACAGTTTTGAAGTGCCATATTCGGACGCAATTGTGCAGCACCACCAGCACCAGGAGTTGTAGTGCCGTTACCATTTCCTCCTGTCATAATAAAGCCATCTACCACCGTTTCCATATCAAAGGCACTTGTTGTTTGTACAATGCGAGCTCCACTCCCAGTCAAGTTAGTAGGATTTGCAAAATCCCAGGCTTTACCGTTGGCCACTTTGGCGCGTTGAGAAGGGTCTGTTTCTGTGCCGGCAAAGCTACCATACACGTTTACACTATCTACCATGTTGATACAGGTTGTAATTACAAAATTACCTGCTGCCACCCAGACATCCTGCCGAGCTGCAGAATTCACTTTAGCCTGGTTGATGGCTAGCTGAATATCACCCATGGCATCTGACCAAGAAGCTCCGGTACCTGAAGCACCTGCTTTTACATACACAATTCCATTCTTTTGTTCGGCAAATAGGCTCATCGAACAAATAATCACTACTAATAGAGTTAGTTTTTTCATAATTTCAATATTTTAATATTTGATTTTAAAAAATTATAAGCGAAGCAAGCTTCAGAATAGACTTCTTACTTCGCTTTTAAAAGATTTTTATTCAACAACTATTTTTGTAACAATGCTAGTGGTCTTAACAATGAAAATACCACGTCCAACCGGAATCGACATTTCGGAATTCAACGCTTTTGCATTGAATAATCTTGCACCTGTAACGCTATAAACGCTTACATCATCACCAACTGCAATGCCACGTAATTCAACTGAATTTTTAGTGGCAAAACAACTAATAATTTTGCTGACTTTGTTGACAGAAGTTGCTAAATCAAACTGTACCACTAAATTTGCACTAGCTACTAATGCCGGTGCAGTGTACACTCCGCTCACCAAACTGGCTGTTACATCGGTGCCATTGTAAAGTACCGACGTAATTTTATAACCTGAATTTGGACTAATAGTAAAGGCCAACTGAGTTCCCTGTGGTTCTGAATCTATATCACCGGTTGTATAGGCGTTTACAGTGCCGTTAGCATTAAAAGTTACGGTTGTTCCGTAATATGGAAGTTCATAAGCACCAATATCATACTTTGTACCTTGTGGGCGAGCTATGCCAGCAATATCGGTTGTAGGTGAACCTACAATAGTACCATCTCCTTTATCAAGCAAAGATGACTGAGAACCGAGATGCCAATCGTTGATTGTTGGATCTACAAAATAAGGAGCACCTGTTCCCGTGTTAGTTTGAGGTAAAACTATGCAACTTACAGGCGTACCGGTATAATTTGCATTAATTCCTGCATAGGCACAATTCTTAATAAGCGAAGTAGTATTGGCAACACTATTAATAAATCCTGAGCCTGATGTAGCACCTCCATCAGTTCCCCAAAATACCGTATTATATAAACTAGGACCTGCGGTAGCAATGTATGCCCCACCAGTCGTATTATTCACAAAAGTACAGTTATAAACATTTCCGGCAGTAATATAAAGACCTACTTTACCTGTGTTGCCATAAACCAAGCAATTGGATATGGAGGCAGTTGCAGAACCCAATGAAATTCCAGATGCGCCACCAGCTGCTGCACTATTATTTCTAACAATACAATTGCTAATGTTGGTAGTCCCCGCACCTGCAGCTCTTATACCTGCACCTGCAGAACTAGTCGAAGTTGTTGTCTGACTATTTGACTCAAATGTACAATTTTTAATAGTTACAGTACCCCCGGCAGCTGGACTTGTTAGTAAGCTCGGAGATTGTGTTGCGCCTGATGCTGAATTACTATAAAAATAACAACCATCACAGCTAGCAGAATTACCAGAAGTAGTTGTATTAATATTAAGTCCAGTATAAGTGTTAGAGATAAATTTACAATAACGAACGATTGCTGCTCTGGCATAAAGAGCTTGGGTGGTTGAGAAACCTTGAATGGTCAATCCATCAAAAATAGCGTTTACTCTATCACCACCAGAAGTAAAAGCACCGGTAGTACTTGGAGTTCCACCATCACCTCTAATAATGGTTTCATTAGTAAAATCCCAGACATTAGTGCCTTTGGCTCTACCCGAAGTAGCAGTTTCAGTTCCGGCAAAACCACCACAAATGACAAAATTAACAGAAGGATAACTATATACCGCAGTCATATAATATGTCCCCCCGGCAACCCATACCTGATCACCAGCATTAATGGATAAAGTTCCACACCAAGCATTCAGCGTTTGTGCTGGTGAACTGAGATCTACAGCTGTAACAGCATCAAATCCTGTGTTCGCAGGAGTTTGTCCAGACCAAGTTGTTCCATTATTCGAAACAAGATACAGTGTTGTTGCAGCATTTACATACATTGCAAGCATTGCAACAAAAACTATTAAAGTAATTTTTTTCATAAGAATGTTGTTTTTAAAATGGTTAGTAAATTTATTTAGTTTTTTTACGTGACAAATATAGATGGTTATTATTTATACGAAGACCTAAAATTGTTCAGAAATAGTCTTTTTCTGTACACGAATTAAAATTTTTCGAATATCAGTTGCTTTCAGAGTAATAAATTACAAATTCGCAAATAGTTTTTGAAGGATCACTTGTTTACTCAATTGTAGAACTATACGATGTTTAAAACAAACAATTTAATCTTTTCAAATTCCAACGAACGACACTGTGATTGTTTATTGGCGTCAGCTAGTGAACTCAAAACCATTTGAAGCATTACTTCTAAGAAATATAAATAATATTATTGGTTTAACAAGTGTTAGTTATTAGGTATATATTGCTTAGATATTATATATCTTTTAAAATTAGCTATATTATAGCCATATATATGCTATATCTATGCTATAAATAAGCAATAATTAATAATCAATTCATAAGTAGACAAGACACTACGAGCCGACAAATTATCAATAATCGTATTTTTAAAGTTTTTAATTTCAATGTAATTTTACGTCATTGAAATTATCGGCTCAAAAACAGGACATTACAAGATGAAAAAGGGTGTGAAATAATGCGGTTAAGTTCTTAACTTGTTCGGAATTAGTCTTTCAGAATGAATTGTTTGTATTTATCTCCCTTTTTCTCTAAAAGGACGACTTCTCCACTCACAATCTCTGATTTTAGTTTGAAGAATGGTGCTGAGGAAGCATTAACCCGATGCACCACCATTAGCATAAATTCTTTCGATCCATAGGTAAATTCAACAGCCTCTACAACATCATCTTTGTATATTTTATCCTTTCTGTCGTAAACTGGAATCCGATTGCAGCTGAATTTGTCCTGATCCGGGAAATTTAAAACAGTTATAAATGAATCAAATCCTGTAGCTTTTCGGGAAAACCAAACCCGATCATTTTCCTTCAATAGATTGTATTCCGGTGACCAATGACTATCCTCTTTCTTCATTTTCACGGTTTTCAAGGATCGAATGACAAGATTATTTTTTGCATAAGTAGTGCTTACCGTATTGCTGTCAAGTCGAATTTCTTTATCCGGAAAATTAAAATTCAAGGCATATGTATGTGATTTATTGGCCGAAAAGCTATCAAACAGAAACCATAGACACGGTTTGATAAATATTGCACGTCGTTTTATCAAAACAGGATCAGCCAAGCGTTGGTAAGCAAGGTTTTCAGCTTCTGCATAATCATATTTTGGAGTTATATTGGTAAAAACTCCCTGAGAAACAGCATTGAAACTATTATTCCAGGAATTTTCATAAATGCTGTTGGGCAAATCATCGACCGTCAATAAATTGTGACTTGAACTACTTTTCAGTTCTTCTCGAATTTTAGAATTCACATAGGTATAACGGCCTCCATCAACCAGATAATCCCGTCCGCTGGCAAACAAAGTGAAATTCAGAATGTCATCGTGGGCGTGTCCACAACCAATTTTCTTCACTTGCAACGAACTGTAACTGGCAGATTCATCCCAAGAACTTCGCATAATCATTTCACCGGTACTCTGTAGATACGCCGACGTAAAATCAAGTTCTTGTTGTGCCATCGTGCTATATTTCAATTGTTGACCGGTATTCAGCAGAAAACAATTTTCGTAATTGCTTGTTGAGAATGCCCGTGATTTTAGTCCACCGTCGTCAAAGATATCAGCCGCCAAAGTCAACAATCCCCGTAAATCGGTATCGTCACTATCGCCTGTTAACGGTTGATGAAAATTGGGTTTTTGCCATTTCACATTCGCCCACGCCATGGCTTTGGTTTGCGTAATAAGCACATCTGGAAGTAAGATATTCATTTTCTGAGCCAGATAATTGACATTCATAAAGCAATGAAACACTTCGTTGTGATACATGGGTGATTGTTCCCATTGTGTTCCATCCGGCAAAACCTGAAGCTGTGCGCAGACAGCAAGATTCTGCAAAGCATCATTTTTCCATTGTTCGGCATTTTTAAAATCGCTCATAAAAACAGCTACATTGAACAAGCCCTGAAATTCCAACACACCCCAATTGCTGGTTTTGGAAAAATCGCTAAAAGTACTGTTCAGGTATTCGGCATGTTCGTACAAGGAGTTAAGAAACAAAGTCGTGAATTCGGCTCACCCGTAAAAGTTGTGGATTAAAATAATGATTATTATTTTTGTGAATCAAAATTAATAATCACTACCATGAAAAACGATCCCCATTTATTAGCATTGGTGAGATATATTTTACCAGAAGAGATTTTTCTTTATTT
>JBBRTR010000063.1:0-16901 GCA_038244215.1 Bacteroidales bacterium | reverse complement strand
TTGCTGCGCCATCATGTACTTCACCGATTTTGTGAGTCAAACCAGTATAGAACAGAATACGCTCGGAAGTAGTTGTCTTTCCGGCGTCGATATGCGCCATGATACCGATGTTTCTATTATAAATTAAATCTGCTTTAGCCATTTTAAATTTTAATTCTTATTATACCTTAAAAAGCTACTAAGCCCTAAAAGGGACTTGAGTTACCTTTTTATACTTTCTTTCTTATATTATTTCATCAAATTAGTTCTCTAAAATCCCCTTTAGGGGACTTAGGGGCAACCTTAAAATCTGAAATGTGCGAACGCGCGGTTAGCTTCAGCCATACGGTGCATATCTTCCTTGCGTTTGAATGCGCCACCCTGGTTATTGAAAGCATCAACGATTTCGGCAGCCAATTTATCAGCCATCGAGCGTCCTCCACGTTTGCGTGAATACAATATAAGATTTTTCATTGAAATGGATTCCTTGCGGTCTGCACGGATTTCCGTTGGAACTTGGAATGTTGCACCACCCACACGACGCGATTTTACTTCAACCAGTGGAGTGATATTTTCGAGTGCTTTTTTCCAGATTTCGAGGGGAGATTTTTCTTCGTTCGGAAGCTTGTTTTTTACAGTTTCGAGCGATGAATAGAAAATGTCGAAGGCAGTTGATTTTTTGCCATCATACATCAAGTGGTTCACAAATTTGGTGACCATTGATTCATTGAAAACCGGATCAGGTAATACGACCCTCTTTTTTGGTTTCGATTTTCTCATTTTACTTAAAAATTTCCGTTTTTGTTTTTTTGGTTGCTTTTAGTCTTACTTCAACGAACCCCACCGGGCCATTTACTCAACCTTTCATCTGCTACCTTAAAACTCAAACAAGTGTTTAAACTTGATTTTTGTTAGTTTTTTTTTGAAAGGATATTTACCTCTTATTCCCCTTTAGGGGTTAGGGATTTATTTCTTTTTCCCTTTAGCTGGTGCGCCTTTTGCGCCTTTTGCGGCTACCGCTCCTGCTTTTGGACGTTTTGCTCCGTATTTGGAACGGCGTTGTGTGCGTCCGCTTACGCCAGCTGTATCGAGTGTTCCACGAACCACGTGATAACGTACTCCCGGAAGATCTTTTACACGACCACCACGTACCAATACGATAGAGTGTTCCTGTAAGTTATGTCCTTCGCCCGGAATATAAGCATTCACTTCCTTTTGGTTAGTCAAACGTACACGAGCCACTTTACGCATTGCCGAGTTCGGTTTTTTTGGAGTTGTAGTGTACACACGAACACAAACACCACGACGCTGCGGACAAGAATCCAATGCGCGCGATTTGCTTTGCTCGATAATTTCTACTCTTCCTTTTCTAACTAATTGTTGAATTGTAGGCATTTTACTTTGTTTTTATAACTTTAATTTCTTAATTTTTATCCCTTCTGGTTTTTGTCCAAAATGGGTTGCAAAGATAGAGATAATATTTTAATTAGCAATGGGGTTATTATAAATATTTTATTTAAATCTAAACATTGATCTATAGACCTATATTACAATACAATAAGTTTGAACTTGTTCAAAACCAGATTATACTTCCCGGAGGTTCATTCAGAAATTAGTTTAGCCTCATAAAATTTAATATCAGAAACATAATTCATTTGCATTCGTATAATTAATTGGGGTTAAGATCCTGTATTTATTGAAGATACTAAATTTTAAGTGCGTTTTATTAAATTACATTTTGAATCTTAAGCTAAATCTCAATTAAATATTGTATTTTTACAGTATCATTTTTTATCATTAAACAGTCAAACTAAATATTCACTAAAAAAGGAAAGGAAATTAAAATGATTTATGTGTATGTTATTATTTTCGTAGTTCTTTTGTTTTTGATCGGAATTAAAATTATCCGACCAACCGAACGTGGTCTTATTGAAAGACTTGGCAAATATCATAAGTTTGCAGTTCCGGGTTTTCACTGGATTATTCCCGTGATTGACAAAATATATATTGTAAATGTCACCGAACAAATGGTGAATGCAGATCCTCAGGAAATCATTACAAATGACAATCTGAATGCAAGTGTTGATGCTCAGGTTTACTTTCGTGTAAAATCTGAAGAAGTATGCGTTAAAGGAGCTATTTATAATGTCAATAATTATAAATATCAGATTGTAAATCTGGCACGTACTACACTTCGTAATATTATTGGTACGCTTACGCTTAAATCAGCGAACAGCGAACGTGGAAAAATTAACGCTGAGCTTTATAACACTTTGCATCACGAAACTGAAAGTTGGGGCATTGAAATAGTCAGAACGGAGTTAAAAGAAATTGATCCGCCAAGAGATGTTCAGGAAACCATGAATAAAGTGGTAAAGGCTGAAAATGAGAAAATTGCCGCTATCGACTCTGCTACTGCTGCCGAAACGGTTGCCGATGGGGTAAAACGTGCTAAAATCAAAGAAGCAGAAGGATACAAACAATCCAAAATTCTTCATGCAGAAGGAGAAGCCGAAGCTATTCGTCTGGTAAATGAAGCTGCTGATAAATATTTTATCGGGAATGCCCAAATGTTGCGAAAACTGGAAGCTGTTGAAACTTCACTTTCAAACAACGCCAAAATTGTGATTCCTACAGGCACCGAATTAATCAATATTATCGGCGAAATGGCAGGTGGTATTGTACCTATGGAGCGTAAACAGAAAGACAAGTAACTCAAAAAGCAGATTTATTCAGAGAACAAGAATCCCCTGACCGATAAAAACGGAAAGGGGATTTTTTTTGAAATAAACTTTGTCAATCTAAAAGAAACCTACAAATCAGCTTTTTTGATTCAACGAAGAAATATACAATTCTTCAACTTTAGTTCTCGCCCAAGGAGTTTTACGCAAAAACTTCAAACTTGAATTAATACTCGGATATTCATAAAAACAATTGATTCTGATACGTGAATCAAGTTCTTCCCATCCGTAAGTTTCGACCAAATGTTCTAATATGGCTTTCAACGTAATGCCGTGAAGCGGATTATTGTTTTGTGTAGTCATTGATTATAAAAATACAGATTTGAAAGATCTCAGCTTTCCTTGGTTATTTGTAAAAATCAGTTTCTTCTGTTTTTGCCAGATCAAACAGAAAGTGAGCGATTTTATCCGTTACTGCTTCCGCAAAGCGTTTTCCTTTTTTGGCAGTCGCGGCTTTGGGATTCCCTATTCCGGTATCTGATGTCACTTTGTTCCAGTGACGCGGCATCCAAGCTGTTTTATCATTCAACGAAGGAATTGTAAATGATTTGCTTTCTCCTTTTCCTGCATCCTCCAACGGTAAAACCCATTCGGGATGAAAATGCAACATCACTGATGTTTCAAGTTCGTCGGCATGATCACCCACAACATCAAAATAAGCTGCAGCTTTCTCCACCGTGTACCAATCAGTTACTGCAATCATGAAATCAGGCAGTAACAGTGCCAGATCACGTATCATATTCTTGAAGTTGTTTCCTCCGTGTCCGTTAATAATTAGCAGCTTCTTTATTCCTTGCCTGTTCAGCGATGTAACCACATCGGTCAGAATAGCTCGTTGAGTATCGTATCGTGCATGCAAACAAAATAATAAATCTGTTTGTCCAGGATTTTGTGAACCAAAGGGTACAGCCGGTAAAACCATACAGTGCACATCCTGTAAAGTCGCTTTTTCAGCCGCACAACAAGCAATTGCATGCGACAAAATAGCATCCGTACCATATGGGAGGTGCAAATTATGTGGTTCGGTGGCGCCCCATGGTAAAATGGCCACATCATAGTGGTTGTCTTTTACTTCTTTCCACGTTGCAGTGGACAAATCAGTTCTGTCTTTCATTATTTTAAATCGTTCAATTACATTTAAACATTAAACATTAATCCTTCACTCGTCCTCCACAAACCCACGCATTTCGGTAAAATTCATCTTCCAAATCGCTTACAATAACTCCTCGCGACGTGGAAGCATGTAAAAATTTATGATCTTTGAGATAAATACCTACATGATTGATCTTCGCTATTGTCTTTGACCCGTTACCGCTGTTAAAGAAAACCAGATCACCTTCCCTCAAACGATTTTTGCCAATTCTATTGCAATTTTTCTTCAGAATATCTAATGAATTTCTCCCAATGTTTTTACTGTACACATTTTTATACATCTCGTGTACCAAACCTGAACAATCAACACCTTTTTTTGACAACCCACCACCTCGATGTGGTACATTCAACCACGAAGAAGCTTCTTTGTATAATGCTAAATTATCTTTCCGCTCCTGTTTCAGCCCTAATGTCTTGTAAACCTCGTTGCTTTGCTTTTTTTCAATTTGACGTGTTGTGCTACAACCCACCATGAACAAGGCCAGTGACCAAACAAGTAAATTACACGATTTGAATCTCTTTCTTATATACATCAACCAATCTTTTATTGACGGCAAATAAACACCAAACTTTCTCTTTTATTTATCTCATGGTTAAGAATCTCAATTAAGAGTTTATAAAGTTCAGTTGACAAAGCTACAAACAATTTTTTATATTTCTCGTTTGAGTTAATTTATTTTGATTTTTTCCCTTAGTTTTTTCCAGAGTTTGAGACTTTTGAAGTCAAAAACTCATATTTAAAAAACGTACTTCGAGTTCAAACTATTCATTCTAAATCAATAAAACAGATTTCTAATGAAAAGTGTAGATTCACATTAGAATATTTTATCTTTGCAGCTTGTCCTTAACTAAATTGTACAAAAACGAAACTTTATAGAACCATTATGATCATCCTCCTTTCACCAGCGAAAATACAGAACTTCAAACTCCAAAATTCTATCACGGAATATACTTTACCCGAATTTATGAAACAAGCGGAAGAACTAATGAATCTGATCAGGGAATTATCGCCTTCGGAGCTGGGTCGGTTGCTAGAAATAAACAGCAATCTTTCGCATTTAAATACCGACCGGCATGTAAAGTGGCAAAAGCATTTCACTCCTGAGAATGCAAAACAGGCTGTTCTGGCTTTTGATGGTGAAGTGTATCGGGGACTAAATGCAAAAACGCTGAATTCAGAGGAAATAGATTATATGCAGAATCATTTGCGTCTTTTTTCAGGATTGTATGGCTTGTTACGACCATTGGATCTAATTCAGCCGTATCGATTGGATGTCAGCACTCGAATTGAAAATCCTTATGGCAAAAATTTGTATGAATTTTGGCGGGAAAAAGTGACCAAATCAGTTGTAAAAGTTTTGAAAGCATCTGGAGAACCAGCAGTTATTCTAAATCTTGCTTCAGGAGAATATATCAAAACTCTGGACTCCAAAAACAAAGCTGTAAAAGTAATTGATGTTGAGTTTTATGAATATAAAGAAGATACGTTGAAACAAATTGTTATTTATACCAAAAAAGCACGAGGAATGATGGCGCGTTTTGTGATTCAGAATAGAATTGAGAAACTCGAAGATTTAAAAGGATTCAGTGAAGCCGGATATTGGTACAATCCACACATGTCGACCGAAACAAAACTGGTTTTTGTAAGGTAATATCGAACTTATCGATTCACAATTGCCACTGTATGACAAGCAACAATTCCGGCAGTTTCTGTACGCAATCGACTTTCACCCAGCGAAACGGGAATAAAACCCAGTGAAATTGCCTTCTGAACTTCCTCCTGACTAAAATCACCTTCCGGACCAATCAAAATCAACACATCGGAACTTTTTGAAATTTCGTTTTGTAAAAGATGTTTGTCGAGGTCATAGCAATGTGCAATAAACTTCTGTGAAGATTGATGATTTTTTATCAACTCATCAAATGTACAAAGCGGATTTAATTTTGGAAAGTAAGCTTTTTGAGATTGTTTTGCTGCCGAAACAATAATCTTTTCCAAACGATCTTCCCTGATCATTTTGCGTTCGGAAAAGCGACAAATGATCGGCGTGATTTCGTCAATGCCAATTTCAGTAACTTTCTCAATAAACCATTCCAGTCGTTCAATATTTTTGGTTGGTGCAATGGCAATGTGGAGTTTATAATCACGTTTACCAAATTCAGTTTTGGATTCAACAATCTCAAAAGCACAGTGCTTGGGATGTGGATTCGTAATTCGGGCTTTGAAATATCCGCCCACTCCATCCACAATTTCAATCTCTTCACCAATTTGCAATCGCAATACTTTGACAGCATGCTGCGATTCTTCTTCGGGAAGAACGAAACCATGAGAAAGATTTGGAACGTAGAATAATGACATTTACCACTAACCCCTAAAGTGAAATTATTTTAGTATTTGTAATTGAAACCTGACTTAAAATATATTAATTTAGAGACGAAAGTTACTCAGTTCCCATTTTGGGTTAGGGGTAAATTTCCCCTTTTGCAGCCAGCAAGGTATTTTTCAGCAACGAAACGATGGTCATCGGTCCTACTCCACCGGGAACAGGAGTTATGAACGAACATTTCGGAGCAACTTCATCAAATTTCACATCACCGCTCAAACGAAAACCGCTTTTGGTTTTATCAGAAGGAACACGGGTTGTGCCCACATCAATAACTGCTGCGCCATTTTTCACCATATCACCAGTCAAAAATTCTGGTTTCCCTAAAGCAGCAATAATAATATCAGCCTGCTGGCAAATTTCTTTTAAGTTTTTCGTGCGACTATGGCAAACCGTAACGGTTGCATCACCCGGATAACCCTTTTGCATCATCAATGAAGCCACTGGTTTTCCAACGATATTGCTTCGACCAATCACCACGCAATTTTTACCTGATGTAGGAATTTCGTAGCGCTTAATCAATTCCATAATGCCTGAAGGTGTTGCACAAACATAACAAGGCAATCCGATAGAAAGACGACCAACATTAACCGGATGAAAACCATCCACATCCTTTCGGTAGTCAATCGCTTCAATTACTTTTTGTTCCGAAATATGTTTGGGTAAAGGCAATTGAACGATAAAACCATCTAATCCATTATCATTATTCAGTTCGGCAATTTTGGCCAACAATTCCAATTCAGTCACATCATCTTCAAAGGTGATTTTGGTAGATTTAAAACCAACCTGTTCACACGATTTCACCTTGTGTGCAACATAAGTTTCGCTACCACCATCGTGACCGACAATAATGACAGCCAAATGTGGCGCACGTTTCCCTGAAGCAACAATGGCTTTCACTTCTTCTGCAATTTCAGTCTTAATTTGCTCTGAAATCACTTTGCCATCAATAATCTTATACATAAGCCCCCTTCTTATTCCCCCAAAAGAGGAAAGATTTAAATGTATTATTTGACATTTACAAACTCTCTAAAGTCCCCTATTGGGGGATTTAGAGGGCTTTATCTATGTTTTCCCATTTTCAGTTTTCCCTGACTCATGGTAGCCATTTTCATCATTTTGCTGGTTTGGTCGAATTGTTTCAATAAACGGTTTACATCCACGATGGTTGTTCCGCTTCCTTTGGCAATACGGTTTTTGCGACTTCCGTTCAGCAATGTCGGATTGGCGCGTTCTTTCAATGTCATAGAGTGAATAATGGCTTCAATTCCTTTGAAAGCATTATCGTCAATATCAACGTCTTTCAGGGCTTTACCCATTCCCGGAATCATGGCTGCCAAATCCTTTATATTCCCCATTTTCTTGATTTGTTCAATCTGGGAAATAAAATCATTAAAATCGAATTGATTTTTAGCAATTCTCTTTTGCAAACGGCGAGCTTCCACTTCATCGTATTGTTCCTGAGCGCGTTCTACCAATGAAACGATATCGCCCATTCCCAAAATACGGTCGGCCATACGTTCAGGATAGAATACGTCCAACGCATCCATTTTTTCGCCCGTTCCGACAAATTTAATCGGCTTGTTCACCACCGAACGAATGGAAAGTGCAGCTCCACCCCGAGTGTCTCCGTCGAGTTTGGTCAGGATAACACCGTCGAAATTTAATTTATCATTGAATTCTTTTGCCGTATTTACAGCATCTTGTCCGGTCATGGAATCAACTACGAACAAAATTTCCTGAGGATTAATCGCTTTCTTAATAGCAGCAATCTCGTTCATCATCATTTCATCAACCGCCAGACGACCTGCAGTATCTATAATTACGACATCATTTCCATGCAGTTTGGCATATTTGATAGCCGCTTCGGCAATGGCAACCGGACTTTTGCTTTCGAGATCGAAATAAACAGGAATTCCAAGTTGTTCACCAAGTATCTTCAACTGTTCGATAGCAGCCGGACGATACACGTCACATGCAACCAACAATGGATTTTTACTGCGTTTGGTTTTCAGCAAATTAGCCAGTTTTCCAGAAAAAGTTGTTTTACCCGAACCTTGTAAACCCGACATTAAAATAACTGCTGGTGAACCTTTCAGATTAATGTCCACACTTTCGCCACCCATCAGTTCGGCTAACTCGTCATGAACGATTTTTACCATCAACTGATTCGGTTTCAAAGAAGTCAACACATTCTGTCCGATTGCTTTATCTTTTACCGTTTCCGTAAACGTCTTGGCAATCTTATAATTGACATCGGCATCCAGCAAAGCCTTACGAACATCTTTCAGCGTTTCGGCGACATTAATCTCACTGATTTTGCCTTCGCCTTTGAGTATTTTAAACGACCTTTCTAGTCTTTCACTTAATGATTCAAACATATGATTATGAAATTTTTAATTACCCCTAGCCCCTAAAGGGGGACAATAAATACATGTTTATTAAAATATCCACTCCTCAATAAAAAATTCTCCTTCAGGGGTCAGGAGTTTTTTTTTGAGTGTGCAAAGGTACAAAAAATCGCTTTAGTATCAAATCTGATTTTTTAGACGAAAATCGAAATAAAACTAATTGAATTCATTTTTTACAAATTCAATTAAATCAGGAAAAAACATGAAAAATCTTCGTTCCAGCTCTTCATTATTTTCAACTAAAAAAGAAATAGTTTTCTCAGGATCAATTGCCGGAACTTTATGATTTGACATAATTTCCAGTGAGTATTTTAAACCTTCCACCGATTCGTACTTTTGAAGTCGGTTCGTACCGATAAAATGAAAAATAAAACGTTTGACCCTTGCTGGCAAATATCGGTAATTGAATAGTGCCGAAATATAGAATCGATAAGCAAAAAACCGTAGCGATTTTCCAGCAGAATATTTTTTAAAATTGACCGCTAGGAAATAATCGAAATACATATCAAGAATAATTCCTGAATATCGTCCGAAGACAGGTCGTATAAAGGCTTTTGTGTCGATTACAACCTCGTGAGAATCGGTAAACGAATCGATTTTTCGGTGCATTATAATTCCTTTGCGTATTCCTTTCGGAAACGATTCAAATCGGCTTCCTTTCACAAAATCACCGATAAAATTACCAACCTGAATGCTTGGATGATTTCCCGATAAAAATATGTGTGCTAAATAATTCAAATTTCAAAACATTTTATGGCGGACAAAGGTAACAAAACTACTTTGTGTCAAACAAAAATAATTAGTTCTTTTAGAAATTAAACAGATATTGCAAACCTTAAAATCAATCGGTTATTTTGAACATTTTCAAAAAAACATTGTTTTGGATTATACTTTAAACTTTATATCTAAACAACTAAAAATTACTCAACAAATGAAAACGAAAAGCATATTTCCATTAATACTAATCTTAATTATGGCAACAGAAATCTCAGGATTCAAGAGTCAAAAGAATGTTCCGAAAATTAAAGAAGAAAACATTACATATAACGTTGGAAACAAAGTATATGTTGGCTTTGTGGCTTATGATGAGAACATTACCGGTAAACGTCCGGCAGTTTTGGTGGTTCATGAATGGTGGGGATTGAACGATTATTCAAAAATGAGAGCTAAAAAACTGGCTGAAGCCGGATATATGGCAATGGCTGTGGATATGTTCGGAGATGGTAAAACTGCATCAAATCCAGCGGAAGCTCAGGCTTTGACATCAGCTTTTTATTCAAATCCAGAATTGTCAAAACAATTGCTGGATGCTGCACTTCACAAAATTAAGGAATTTAGTCAAACCGATCCGAAGAATGTCTTTGCGATTGGATATTGTTTCGGTGGATCTGCCGTTTTAAATGCTGCAAAACTTGGATTGGATGTGAAAGGTGTAGTAAGTTTTCATGGTGGTCTGAAAGGCGTTCCAGCTGATAAAAAACTACTGAAAGCTAAAATTCTGGTTTGTCATGGTGCAAACGATAAATCTGTTTCATTGAATGATGTGAATCTTTTCAAACACCAAATGGATTCGATTGGCGCAGATTACAAAGTCATTGTTTATCCCGATGCAACTCATGCATTTACCAATCCCGCTTCTACTGAAAATGGCAAAAAATTCAATATGCCGATTGAGTACAACTACAAAGCAGATAAAGATTCTTGGAACGACATGAAAATGTTTTTCACAAAATTTACAAAAAAATAGAAATATCACTCAGCTACTTAAAATCAACTATTATGACTCAGGAAGCAGGATCAAAAGAAAATCCGTGGTTACTTAAAACGCCACCTTTATCATCCGAATTCACTATGCACAAAGACCTGAAAGAGGGCAAAGAAGTGTTAGTTTGCACAGTTGGCAAAACGGTTTTGTATTACAATTATCAATGTTTAAATGATCTGCACACCATGCTTAAAAACCATGGCGATTGGATGGAACTTGGCAGTGCTGATGAACAGAAAGAAGCAAAATCAGGGACTGTGGAGGCTTGGGGTCGATCTGAACATAATCCTATAGGTGGATGGTATGGTTTAAAAAAAGGACTTCGTGGTCGATTTGGAATGTATATTCCACCTTTAATGGAAAAACTCGGACTGGCTGAAGTTACTCACGAATCGAAAGGAAATAAAATGAAAGCTCTTTAATTTAGGAATTTGTGTAAATCACTCAAAAACAAAGACATGGAAACAAAATCGATTAAACAAACAGTCACATTTGATGCACCTACTCAAATGGTTTATGATTTAATTATGGATCAGAAAAAACATGCGGCTTTTACAAATTCAAAAGTCGTTATGAGTAAAAAGATCAATGGAAAATTCGATATTTTTGATGGTTATTGTACTGGTTATAATATTGAATTGACTGAAGGCGCAAAAATTGTTCAGGCTTGGCATTTTCAAGAAGACGGCTGGCCAGACGATCATTACTCCATTTGTACATTTCGTTTCAAGTTGGAGGGTGACAAAACCCGACTTCAGTTTTCACAAACAGGTATTCCTGCACATAAAGTTGACGAACTGAAAAGCGGTTGGAAAGATTTTTATTGGAAACCTATGAAAAAATATTTAATAAAATAGTGCGATTTTGCCAATTGAAATAGATTTCGTACTTTTGTAGCGTAAAAAATGTGGAGAGATTTGGACTGCTTGCAACCACAGAAAAAAATGCTAAATTGCAACATCTTTTCTGCTTCTAACAAAGTCCTACAAGCTTTCCCGCTTAATTTACACGAGATTTTAAAACAATTTTATCAACATTACTGTTTTCAACTTTCAGTTCGCCTCCGTGCAATCGTAAATTGTGAATAGTTAAATCGTAAATTAAAATGGGATATTTATTTTCATCCGAATCGGTGTCAGAAGGCCATCCTGACAAAGTTGCCGATCAAATTTCAGATGCTATTCTGGATAACTTTTTGGCACAGGACAAAAACTCAAAAGTTGCTTGCGAAACCCTTGTTACAACAGGACAAGTTGTGTTAGCTGGCGAAGTAAAATCAACCGCTTATGTAAATGTGCAGGAGGTTGCCCGTAAGGTAATAAACCGCATTGGTTATACGAAAGCTGAATACAAATTCGACGGTGATTCGTGCGGTATTTTTTCAGCTCTACACGAACAATCAAGCGATATCAATCGTGGTGTTGAACGTGAGGATCCTATGAATCAAGGTGCCGGCGATCAGGGAATGATGTTCGGTTATGCAACCAAAGAAACGAAGAATCTAATGCCAATGGCGTTGGATTTATCACATGCATTGGTTGAAGAATTGGCAGCAATTCGTCGCGAAGGAAAAGTTATGACATATCTTCGCCCTGATTCAAAATCACAGGTTACAATTGAATATGATGACGACAATCATCCGGTAAAAGTTCATACAATTGTAGTTTCTACACAACACGATGATTTCGTTCAACCCTCTGCAACAAAAACTCAGGAACATGCTGATGATGAAATGTTGACAAAAATTCGTGAGGATGTGAAAAATATTCTGATTCCACGTGTAAAAGCATTGGATGCTCAATTTTCTCAATTGATCAAAAAAGATTTCGTACTTCACGTAAATCCTACCGGTAAATTTGTAATCGGCGGACCTCACGGAGATTCAGGCCTAACCGGTCGTAAGATTATCGTTGATACTTATGGAGGCAAAGGTGCTCACGGTGGTGGTGCTTTTTCGGGAAAAGATCCTTCAAAAGTAGACCGCTCGGCAGCCTATGCAGCCCGCCACATTGCTAAAAACATAGTTGCAGCAGGTTTGGCAAATGAAGTATTGGTACAAGTTGCTTATGCAATCGGTGTTGCGAAACCTATGAATTTGTATATCAATACCTACGGAACTTCACAAGTTTCATTAAATGATAGTGAAATAGCTACAAAAATCGAAAAATTATTCGATATGCGTCCGAAAGCGATTGAAGAACGTTTGAAATTGCGTTTTCCAATCTATGAAGAAACAGCATCTTACGGACATGTTGGACGTACGCCGGTAACTGTTACCAAATCGTTCAAAGACGGTAACGGAAATGACTTTACACAAACTGTAGAGCTTTTCACTTGGGAAAAAACAGATAAAGTAGCTGATATTAAAGCTGAATTTGGAATTTGAAAATTTAGATTTTAGAGCCAAGAACCAAGATTCAAGATATAGAAGGTCGGATTTACGTAATGTAGATCCGGCTTTTTCTTTTGATTATTATCAACAAATATCCATTATAAAAGGTTATATACCTAATTCTACTTTTTTATAATGAACCAATCCGTAATTCTTTTTGATGGCGTTTGCAATTTGTGTAATGCTTGGGTTCAGTTTCTAATCAGGATTGACAAACACGAGATATTCCAATTTGCGACTCTGCAATCAGAAAGTGGGCAAAAATTAGTCTCTTTATATAATATCAAAACAGGGCAACCTGAATTTGTAGTATATATCAGTAATTCAATCTGTTTAATTGAATCAGATGCAATTTTGGAGATTTTGAATGATTTAGGCGGATTTTGGAAGTTTTTCATTGTTTTTAAATTGATACCAAAGATTTTACGTGACAGAATATATCGCTTCATTGCAAGAAAAAGATACAAAATATTCGGGAAAAGAGCTAGCTGTATGATTCCAACACCAGAACTTAAAAAAAGATTTCTATCCTGATTACATAAACGATGTAAATTTCCATCTTTTGAAGTAACTTTGCAGCAAAATTCGTAACGCTAGTATGTGGAAAAAAATATTGAGCTTTTTGCTCGTAATCCGAGAGTTTATTAAATTGCGATTGATCAAATTCATTGATTGGAGAAAGGCTCGTCTGGTTCGTTTTCACGGATTGGTATGGTACCGCAAAATTGCTAACGTCATTATAACATCATTCATTCTTTTTCTTTTCTATCTTTTCATTGTTGATATCAATTTCCTGTGGTTATTTGGCAAATCACCCGGTTTGAGCAGTATAAGTAATCCAGATCAAAATGCTGCTTCCGAGATTATAACATCCGATGGGAAAGTACTTGGTAAATATTTTCATGAAAATCGTACACCTGTAGAATTTGAGGAAATATCTCCGAAACTCATTAAAACGCTTGTCAGTACGGAAGATGAACGTTTTTATCATCATTTCGGTATTGATTTTCAGGGTGTTATTGCAGCTTTGAAAGATATGATGACTAAAGGCAAAAGTCGTGGTGCAAGTACCATTACCCAGCAATTGGTAAAAAATATGTATAAAACCCGAAACCAGTATTCAACCGGACTTTTTGGGTACGTTCCGGGGTTAAAACTGATTATCAGTAAAACCAAGGAATGGACAACAGCTGTAAAAATAGAAATGTTCTACAGCAAAAATGAAATTTTGAAAATGTATTTCAACACGGTGGATTTCGGCAGCAATGCCTATGGAATTCATACGGCTGCGAAAACGTTTTTCAACACAACTCCCGAAAAACTGAATTACGAACAGTCAGCCACCTTAGTAGGATTGTTAAAGGCCACCACCACCTACAGTCCCATTTCACATCCACAACGCTCGAAAGAACGACGAAATGTGGTGTTAGAAAATCTGGTAACGCACAAAATCATAACACAACACGAATGTGACTCGTTGAAACAAATTCCGATCCGGTTGAACTTCAACGAAGAGCAAATTTTAGATGGGAATGCTTTGTATTTCAGAACGTATCTGGAAAAATACTTGCAAGATTGGGAAAAAGAAAGCGGTTACGATATTTTTTCTGATGGATTGAAAATTTATGTGACGATTGATTCTCGAATGCAAAAATATGCAGAAGAAGCTGTTCTCAAACAAATGGCTCAGGTTCAGAGTCGCTTTTTTGATCACTGGCGGGGACAAAATCCTTGGCAGGATGAAAAACATAAAGACATTCCGAATTTTATTGAAGATATTGCCCGAAAAACAAAAGTTTATGCGGCATTAGCCAATAAATACGATAATAATACGGATTCAATAAACAAATATCTGAATTTAGCTCATCGCACAAAAGTATATGATTATAAACTGATTGAAAAAGACACAACGCTGAGTGTGATGGATTCAATCCGTTATATGAACCATTTTATGCACAGCAGTTTTGTGGCTATGGAACCCGAAACCGGTAATGTAAAAGCCTGGGTTGGTGATATAAATTTCAAATTTTGGCAATACGATAAAGTGGCCCAAGCAAAACGTCAGCCGGGATCGACCTTTAAGTTATTTGTTTATACTGCTGCCATGATGCACGGCATGTCGCCATGTGATAAATTAACTGATAAACCCGTGACCTGGAATTTTGATGAAAAAGGACAAACAAAAACTTGGAGTCCGCACAATGCCAATGGGCATTATTTGGGTTATCCAGTTACTCTGAAATATGCCTTTGCACGTTCCATTAATACGATTGCCGTTCAACTTGCACAAATTGTAGGTATCCCTGAAATTATAAAATATGCTTATTTGCTTGGAATTAAAACTCCGCTGGAAGAACAACCTTCCTTATGTCTCGGATCGTCGGATGTGTCATTACTCGAATTGTTGAATTCATACAGTACCGTTGTAAATGAAGGTATTTATCATGATCCTATTTTGGTTTCACGTATTGATGATAAAGATGGGAATGTTATATATCAGCCTAGTACACAACAGAAAAGAGTAATTCCGTATGAAGATGCATGGTTAATGACTGAACTGCTGAAAGGTGGCATGACTGAACCCGGAGCAACTACACAGGCACTTTGGGAATGGGATTTATTTCATTACAATACTGATTTTGGTGGTAAAACAGGAACTTCATCGAATCATTCCGATGCATGGTTCGTTGGAGTTACACCAAAACTGATTGGTGGTTCCTGGGTTGGTGGCGAACAAAGAAGTGTCCATTTCCGTACAGGTCAATTGGGAGAAGGAAGTCGTACGGCGTTACCTATTTTCGGATTGTTTATGGAAAAAGTTTTAAAAGACGAAAGTCTGAAACAATATCGTGGGAAGTTTCCAACTAAACCGAAAGAAAAGATTACGCGAAGTTATGGTTGTCACACGTATATGCCGGTTGATTCAACTGCAACTGATTCAACTGATTTAGAATCTGAAGACTCGGCTGATGATTTAGCTATTCCTGATGCAACAAAACCGACAGAATAACTTATACAATAAATAATATAGAAGCCGGACACTCATCTTGAATGTCCGGCTTTTGTATTTAACACAATTTCAAATCAGAACGTTTATAATCAATCTTTTGGTATCCCGTTATAATAGTAACATACTTTATTCATTACACAAACTTCACATTTTGGATTTTTAGGTCTGCATATTTCCCTACCTAAAAATGAAAGAGCCATTCCAATTTCACCCCATTTGTCTTCCGGCACAATTTTCATTATTTGTTTTTCAATTTTTTCCGGTTGGGTATCTGAAGCAATTCCGATTCGTGGTGCAACACGCACTACATGTAAATCAACGATAACACCTTCTGCATTAATTCCAGATTCCCGCATGATAACATTCGCTGATTTTCTGCCAATACCGGGAAGTTTTGTCAAAGTATCCATTGTAACAGGTATATTATCATCATCGCTAATCAATTGTCCTAATTTATTAATCCAATCTGATTTTTTGCCAAAATTTCGTACGGTATTTAAATATGGAAAAAGATCCTCAGAAGTAATGTTAGCAAGAGTATTTATTGAAGGATAAGCCTTGAAAAAAGCCTGTGCAATTTCATTAATATGCTTATCTGAATCCTGTGCAGAGAGTATGACCATGATTAATAATTGATACCGACTTTTATAATCCAACGGATGTTTCCGTTTACCATATTTCTTCATTAACGGGTCAAGATATTTCATCCAATTCTGTTCCATACTAAATTCGATTAAAGTCTTTTTATATAAAGGGTATTGTATGCTTTTTGTTCATGAATAATTAAAAATAAAGTGTGAAATCAATTAACCGTACAAAAAACACACAATGTGATAACGAAAAAAGCCCCGGTTACAATTAAGTAATCGAAGCTTTAAAAACGGCGGCTATCGGATTTTATCCCGATTTATCGGGACTCCCTCCGTCCACCTTTCGGAAGTACCATCGACATGGTCAGGCTTACCCGTCAGCTGACGGATTGGAATGTAAAGAGCTGGAACCCATAGAAATTTATTCTACCCTAAATACAAAAAAAGAGTAACCACAAATGAATGCAGTTACTCTTT
>JBBRTR010000062.1:0-17086 GCA_038244215.1 Bacteroidales bacterium | reverse complement strand
TTGAAAGTCAAAAAAATAACTATATTTGTCAAAAAAATCAGTAACCAAGTATGGTATGAAAAAACTATTTAAATCAACCATCTTTAATTTCTTCTTTTTATCTGGAATTTTGTTCGGATTTTCAAACTGTACGCATGAGCCTGACATTTCCAAAGTTTCAACGATTGGTTTTAACGAAATTACCTCTATTGTGAATATTAAGTGTGCATCCTGTCATGGAGTAAGTGAGTTTTTGATTGATTCAGCAAAAATAATTGAGTATGTTTTACCTTACAAACCTTACAGCAGCAAGTTGTATACAATAGTCACTAATACCTATAGTGCAAACTTTATGCCTCCACTTCCGAATGCACCCCTTGATGCTTCGCAACGTCAGAAAATATATTTTTGGATATTACAAGGTGCTAATCCCAATAGTATCAGTATTCCGTATAATCCTAACGATACACTACCTGTGGTGAATGATTTGGTCAGTTTTGTCTCGGATGTTTTACCAATTTATGTTTCAAATTGCAGTACAACTGGTTGTCATGATCAAATTACAAAAAAAGAAGGTTATGATTTAACATCCTATTCAGGTATAAGAAAGGGAATTGTTCCAAACAATATCAATGCTAGCAAGCTTTACACCATTATGAATTCATCTGGTGAAAAGAGAATGCCGCCAGCACCTCAGCCATTAGTTAGTCAGGCTCAAAAAACAATAATTCAGAAATGGATAAATGAAGGTGCAAAGAATACTAATTTTACTTCAAATTGCGATACTACAAAGTTTGCTTTCAGCGATATAAATCAAATTATTCAATCATCCTGTGTTGGTTGCCATAACAGCGCATCTGCCGGCGGTGGCATTCAATTGACTTCTTATAATCTGGTGAAAGTTATTGCAGACAATGGTAGATTGGTGGCGGTTATTACCAATAATACGATGCCAAAAGGATATACGCTCATTGATTGTAAGAAAACTCAAATACGTAAATGGGTGAATGCTGGTAGTCTGAATAATTGACCGGAAATAAAATATATTGAAAATGAAATCATTTGTTTATTTATTGCTTCTCACAGTAATTCTGTCAGTTTCTTTATTTGGTTGTTATTATGATAAAGAGGAATTACTTTACCCCTCACAGGCTGCTTGCGATACGACTAATGTGACTTTTAAACTTAGTGTTCAACCAATTTTCACGGCCAATTGTGTCAGTTGTCACTCTACTGCTAACGCTGCTTCATTTGGTGGCGGTGTAAAACTTCAGGAATATTCAGATGTAAATACAAATAAAAATCAGGCTTACGATGCAATTATAAATGGCAGAATGCCAAAAAATGGCGGAAAGTTGGATAAATGCAGTATTGATTTGTTGAGAATATGGATTAGCTCCGGAGCACCTAACAATTAATTTATTGTCTGTTTTTTTTAAATTTAAAAATCAATCGACCATGTTTAACTCATTAAGCAAAATATATCTTTTGTTTCTTTTCCTGAATACTATTTTTCTAGTTTCAGCACAAAATGATTTGTTGAATATGCTCGACAGTATTTCACCTGTTAGAACTGAATATGCCTACGGAACTTTTAAGTCTACACGGGTATTGAACGGGCATTCTGTAGAACGTATGCCTCAGGGACAATTGGATTTTCGTGTTGCGCATCGTTTTGGATTGATGAATCAGGGATATTATGAATTTTTCGGTCTCGATCAGGGAAGTACTTTTCTCTCATTAGAATATGGAATTACCGATTGGGTAATGTTGGGACTGAACAGGGCTTCTTTTGAAAAAACGGTTTCAGGTTTTGCCAAGTTTAGTATTCTCCGCCAAAGCACAGGAGCTGTTAATATGCCTGTTTCAATGAGCTATTTTGTAAGTACGAGTGTAAATGGGTTGAAATGGACAAATCCGACCCTCACTAATTATTTCTATTCGAGATTAAATTACACTCATCAATTACTGATTGCGCGAAAATTTAATGAACAATTTTCATTGCAAATAGCTCCGACGCTTATCCATCGAAATTTAGTACCTACAGCCCTGGATAATAATGATTTATTTGCATTGGGTCTGGCCGGAAGATACAAACTATCACGCCGAATGTCGTTTAATGTCGAATACTATCCAGTTGTTAAACCTTTTTGGAATTATAATAATACGGAATTTAAGAATTGTTTCTCAATTGGATTAGATATAGAAACCGGTGGACATGTTTTTCAACTGCTTATTTCAAACTCACAGGGTATGATTGAAAAATCTTTTATTGCTGAAACTACTGGCAATTGGTTTAATGGTGATATTCACCTTGGTTTCAATATATCCAGAGTATTTTCATTTAAGAAATGAAAATTGTAAGAATATTTGTGAAACAAAAAGGTTCGATTGTTTGTTAATGATTTTATTTAATTCAATTTTCCAGATTCTTTAATACTAACTACTAAAAATTATTAATATGAAATCTTCAATTTTCAGTTTCCTATTTTGTTTCATCATTGTTTTGTCAGCTTCAGCACAAACAAAATTTATTACCAAAACCGGACATGTTTGGTTTTTCTCTCACACAGTAATAGAAGATATTGAAGCTCATTCACATCAGGTTGTTGCCGTTGCAGTTCCTTCCACTGGTGAAATTGCGGTTTCAATACCCATCATGTCATTCGAATTTAAAAAAGCTTTGATGCAGGAGCATTTTAATGAAAATTATATGGAATCGTCAAAATATCCGAAAGCCACTTTTACAGGGAAAATAAGTGATTCGAAATCAATCGATATCAACAAAAACGGAATTTACAAAACCGGTGTTGAAGGTGATCTGACTATTCATAATGTGACTAAGAAAATTAAAGCCGATGGTGTAGTGACAGTTAAAGATGGGAAATTTAATGTGAAATCTAAATTTATTGTTTCGCCTAAAAATTACAATATTGCCATCGAAAGTCGTTTTGCAGGGAACATTGCAGAAAATATTGAAATTAATGTTGATCTTGATTTTTAACTGGTAACTTTACATTTTAGCAATACCATTATGAAAAAAATAATAAAGTACGGAATTTATTCATTTATTGTCTGTTTAATTATCGGAATAGGTGTTGGGGTTTATCTATACAACAAACCCCAACGGGATATTGAAGGGGAAAAGCCTGTTTATACTCTTACCGCTTCGGAACTTTACATTGAATTTTCGACGAATGAGGCTTTGGCAAATCAAAAATATTTGTCTGATAAAAATGGTAAAGTGATTCAGATTTCAGGAACAGTTTCGAATATTATTTTGCAGGGAGATTCTGCAATATCATTTATGTTGACTGATAAAAACATGGTTATTGGTGACATACTTTGTTCAGTTGATAATGAAGACCTCACAACTGCTTCAAAAGTAAAAAAAGGTGATAAAATAAGTTTAAAAGGAGAGTGTACCGGATATATAGATTTGACCAATGAAGTTTCGATGTCAAAATGCTTTATTTTAGAATAGCCGGTTTAGTAATCATAGAAATAGCCAAACAAATTATTTCGCTATTTCCCTGTCCTTATGGATATGTAATTTAATGAAATAATAGTGACACTGGTTGTTGGGAGCCAGCGGACAGCAGCTTTTGTAGGTTAAATAAAGGATATATCCGGCAGGACGTGGATTAAAAAATCGGAGAATAATAAAGAGAATTCCCGCAGAACAAATCAAAAATCTGCGGTTTTTTATTGCCTTCTTCTGAATTCGGCACAAATTAAAGCAGTTGCCACTCCCACATTCAGTGATTCAGAGGTTACTTGTCCTTTCGGGAAACTGGGAATTAAAAGTTTTTTAGAAACCAACTTTTCAACTTCTTTTGAAATTCCGTTTCCTTCATTTCCCATAACAAGAATTCCATGGGTAGTAAGTTGCTCTGAGTAAATATCTTGTCCATTCATAAACGTTCCATAAACCGGCATGTTTTCTTCACAGATTTTCAAAAATTCAACCAGATTTACTGTATGAACCCTTACCCGAGCTAAAGCTCCCATGCAAGCTTGCACAGTTTTTGTATTGAATATGTCGGCTGAATGTTCGCTGCAAAAAACGTCATGAATGCCAAACCAGTCGGCAATACGAATAATAGTTCCCAAATTACCGGGATCCTGAATATCGTCAAGTGCAAGATTTAGATTTGTACGGATTTCCTCAATCTCCCAATGATATTCTGGTTTTTGAAAAATAGCAAAAACACCCTGCGGAGTTTTTTGATTGGATATTTTTTTTATTTCATCCGGTTCGGCCTGAATAATTTCATCGGCTTTAATTTGTTTGTGATCAGATAGCCAATCGGTTGTGGCAATTAATAACTGACAATGAAATGTCGTTATCAAATCAAGAACCAATTTTGTACCTTCGGCCACAAAGTGTCCGGATTCGTCCCGGTTCTTTTTGAGCGAAAGAGCGTTAATTTCTTTTATTTTATTCTTGGACAACATCTATTTCTATTTTTTTATGGCTATTATCAAAGTCAATGAGGATCTTTTGGAATTTGAAGAAATCAATTCATCAATCTAAATTTAGTGCTTACTAACAGGGAAGTTTTTTAATTTTGTTGATACAAAGCTAACAAAGAAAACGATAAAAAAACCTATATTTGCAGAATATTTTGAATTTCATTTCACAATCAACTTATGATACTACGTGGTTATTATTTTCTTTTAGTACTGATTTTGCTGATGCCTGCTTGCAATAGCACAAAGTTTGTACCCGATGGAGAATATCTGCTTGACAAAGTGAACATCAAAACCGATACTAAAGATCTGTCGAAAAGTGATTTGAAAGAATATTTGCGACAAACGCCAAACACTGCTGTTTTCGGAATTTTCAGAATGCAATTGGGAATATATAATTTTGCCGGAAAAGACACAACAAAAAGCATAAATAAATTCTGGCATAAAATAGGTAATCCTCCGGTTATTTACAATCCTTCACTTACAACGCTTTCCACTCAACAACTTCAACTTCAGCTTGAAAATAAAGGTTACATTAATGCCAAAGTGTATAGTGATGTGAGTTATAATGGAAAGAAAGCTACGGTAAATTATGTGATTAACTCTCGAAAACCTTATTTAATTCGAGATTATAAAATTGAATTGAGTAACAGTATTCTTAACGAAATTGCATCGGATACCTCAAGATCATTGATACATTCCGATATGTTGTTTGACGCTGACGTTTTGAATGCCGAACGAGATCGAATCTCCACCAAATTCCGTGCAGATGGATATTATAATTTCGATAAGGAATTCCTTTCTTATGCGGCTGATAGTTCACTTAATGCACATAAAGTTGATGTAACTCTTGAATTAAAAGACAATCTGAACAGATCAATTGATTCAATTGAAAAAATTCTATTTAAAAAATACAAAATACATAAAGTTATTTTTTACACCAACACGGATGCCAATGTGACAATGGATTTGGAAAATAAAGTTGAACTGGACACACTTCAGTTTCGGGATTTTATTTTAGTAACTCCTCAAAAACCAATCATTAAACTCAATGCTTTAATTCAAAATACATATATCAATCCAAATTCGGTTTATAGCGACGAAGCCGTTCAACGCACTTATTCATCTCTAAATTCGTTGGGACCAATTAAGTATGTCAATATCAGTTTCAAAGAAGTTCAGGATAGTTTATTGGATTGTTACATTATTGTCATTCCATCAAAAACAATTTCTTTCTCGGTTGAAACTGAAGGCACTTATACAGAGGGATACTGGGGTGGTGCCGGAAAAATAAACTACATGAATAGAAATCAGTTTAAAGGTGCAGAAACTTTAACCTTACAAGCAAAAGGATCTATTGAAAAACAGGAGACTGTGTGGGCCAAGGAATTAGGTGGAGTAGTCGGATTAAAATTTCCGCAATTCATTTTTCCATTTGCAAGTTATGACTTCAAAAGAAGTATTCATGCAAACACCGAATTGAACAGTGAATTCACGTATCAAACCCGCCCTAATGAATTTTCTTCTACCAATGCCGGCGTTGGAATCAGATATTCATGGAATCGGTTGCAATATATACATACAGTGGATTTGTTTGATGTGAATTTTGTAAATTTCAAAGTAGATCCTATTTTTACAGCAAACTATTTAGCAACAGGACTTTACAATAGATACAATTACGAAAGTCACTTTATTACCCGGATTGGTTACAGTGGTTCTCACAATAACTTCAACGCTACGAGACCATTAAAGAATTATTCAACACTTCGTTATAACATTGAAACTGCAGGAAACGGTTTATGGGGTATCAACCATTTATTGAACAGCAATAAAGATTCTACCGGAGCTTACACTTTTTTCAATGTTCGTTACTCGCAATATGTAAAAGGAGAATACAACATATCGTATCATCAAATTTTCAATAAAACTAACCGGTTTGTATATCATTTCGGGCTCGGAATTGGACTGCCGTATGGAAATGCTGATGTAATTCCATATGAACGACGCTTTTTCAGTGGAGGAGCCAACAGCGTTAGAGGTTGGAACGAAAGTTCATTGGGACCTGGAATTTATAAACGAATTACGAATGGAAGTCAACGTGATTTCAATCAAGTTGGCGATATTAAGCTCGATATGAATATGGAATATCGGACAAAATTATTTTGGGTTTTGGAAGGAGCTTTATTTCTCGATGCAGGAAATATCTGGACAATCAAACCTTACGACACTCAACTCGGAGGTGTATTTAAATTTGATTCATTCATGAATCAGATTGCCATTGCTTACGGAGCAGGAGCACGTTTGGATTTTTCATATTTTCTGATTCGGTTCGATTTGGGAGTCCGGCTGTTCGATCCGGTTCAAACCCGTCGTGAGGAATGGCGTATCAGTCCGAATACAAATGATTTTGTATTCCACATTGCTATCGGTTATCCGTTCTGAAATGAATTGATTACTTTTTCTTTGTCTTCGCCTTCATCTCAGCAATTACTTTTGCTTCAGCTTTCCTTTCTCCTAACAAATCATAAGTCATTCTATGATATGAAGTTGTTCCATATTCTCGAATGCCGGCACGGTGTTTTAGAGTTGGATAGGCTTTGTTTTTATCCCAATCGTAAAATGGGAATTCGGAATGAAGCGTTTGCATCATTTCGTCCCGGTAAGTTTTGGCAAGAATGGATGCAGCAGCGATTGATAAGTATTTGCTATCACCTTTTACAATGGTTTGATGATGAATATCATGGTATGGTTTGAATTTATTGCCGTCAACGATAATAAATTCCGGACGTATAGTGAGTTTATCAATGGCTCGATACATAGCCAGAATGGAAGCATTCAGAATATTAATTTCATCAATTTCAACATTATCAACTTCGGCAACTGCCCACGCGAGTGCTTCTCTTTCAATGATTGGACGAAGTGCATCACGTTCTTTTTCAGTAAGTTTTTTGGAATCATTTAATTGAGGACAAATAAAGCCAATTGGTAATATAACCGCGGCGGCAACTACCGGACCGGCAAGACATCCACGACCGGCTTCATCACATCCACATTCAAAGGTGAACTTAGAAAAATTGCCTTTTAAACCAACTACATCATCTAAAAGCAAAGCTTCCGAATCATTTATATTCGCTTTGACTTTCTTCTTCATGTTTTTCCGAATCTGGCTTTACAATTTTTTGATTTGCCTCTTCCCATAATACAGGTGCAAATTTCAAAATAGGTTTATAACCAATTGATTTTTCTTTTGTTTCCAGATGTAATATTGAAAATCGGCTGTCAATTGCATCAAATATATTCAACAAAACACTTATTATCAATGCCCATTTCAATCCTCCAAAAATTCCACCCAACAGTTTATTTAAACCTCCTAGTGACATGGATTCGAAAATTTTATTGAGCATTTTGGCTAACAGGAGCATCCCAATGCCAATAAGAACAAACAGAATAAAGTAGGCCATCGGTCTAGCTGTTTTAGGAGAAACAGCAAATGTATGAATCAAAATATTAGAGGCAAATGGTGCCATTAGTTTCGCACCATAAATTCCCAAAACGATAGCTACCAGCGAAGTAAGTTCTTTAATAAGACCTTTGAAAAGGCCAAAAACAAAACCAATGGCAATCGGAATTATCAGGTAAAAATCTAATGTATTCATAACTCTAATTGGTTTTCTGCAAAGATAATGAAAAACTCGAATACTGAAACTCATTCAATTTACGAGTATTGAAAACTATAAACATCTGCCTTCCGTTAAATATGCGTTCTTGTACCGACAGTTCTAAAATTTATTTCTTGAGTTATATTGATGATTAACTGTGATTTAAGCTTAAACTAATAGCTTTGAAAATTCAAATGAAACTACACTATTTTTTAAATATGTTTTTTGGCATAGATATTGATTTGTGTGTTTCAACCGTTTGATATTTTATTTTAGATACTGAAACAAAAGTACTCACAGCTTAAAAAAAATTACGATTATGAAAACAAAAATAGCAGGCCTGTTAGTGGTAATAATGATGTTGACCACTCAATGTATGGCACAGAAAACAATTACTGTTGAAGCGCAAAGCAGCGATATTAGTAATAATCTCGATTTACAGGCTGTGGCGTCGGCATTTGGAGAATCAAGTAATCTGGAAGACTTCGAAAGAAGATTGAATGATTATAATAACGGAATATCAAATCTTGATTTAAATAATGATGGTGAAGTGGATTATCTAAGAGTTATCGAATCTTACGAAGACAATGTTCACGTCATAGTTATTCAGGCAGTTCTTAATCAAGATGTTTATCAAGATGTTGCAACAATTGTTGTTGATAAAAATCAAAATAACAGATCGTATGTTCAGGTAATTGGTGATCCTTATTTATTTGGTAACAATTATATTATCGATCCGGTATATGTTTACACACCTTCCATTTTTGGTTACTTGTGGAGTAGCAGGTATAGTAGCTGGCATTCACCATATTATTGGGGATATTACCCGAATTATTACAGAAATCGTCGTCCCTATGATATTGATAGATACTATTCACATATTCAATCACATATCAATCACAATGACAGGTATTATTATTCAAACAGAGTGCGAAATGATTATTACGTGAATAGAATTCATAGCTCCATCAGCCGCAATGATTATGCAACACGTCATCCGGATAGATCTTTTAGCAAACGAAATGAAAATATTCAAAACAAAAATCAGATTAATTCACGGAATGCATTGCCAACTCGTCAGGATAACAGAAACAACGAATCGAATCGCAGAAATACAAGTCCGACCTGGACAGGTGGAGAATCACCAAGATCTGTAAATTCGAGTAGAGATTCAAGAAGTCAAGACGTAAACAGAGGCTCACGGGATGTACAAAACAGAACCAATTCTGTAAATGGATCAACCCGAAATACAAACACCTGGCAAAATTCGAATTCTACCAGAAATCAGCCTAATAGCCAATCTAGCCCTGCACCGGTGATGAACAGAAGTAATACTGATTCAAGGAATAATTCATATCAGCAAAGAAATAATAACAATACTGCTCCTGTCAG
The DNA here is from genome assembly GCA_038244215.1 of Bacteroidales bacterium. Classification (GTDB taxonomy): domain Bacteria; phylum Bacteroidota; class Bacteroidia; order Bacteroidales; family Paludibacteraceae; genus Paludibacter. The sequence goes on along the minus strand of JBBRTR010000062.1, from coordinate 7,583 downwards.
AACGGAAACAAGGACTACAACACGTGAAAGTAACAATTCCAGACAGGCACCGGCTGTAAGTCAACCAACCAGAACGTCCGAACCAAAACAAGTTGAAAGAAGAAGTTCTGAAAATAGAAGCTCTGAAAGTAGACAAGAAAGTAGACCGGCAAGTACAAGACAAGAAAGTACTAGAGATAATTCAAGTAATGAATCAAATAGAAGGTAGTAATCTTTTGAAAAATGATGTGTGTTTTTAGTTAACAACCGCCGTTGAGTGAAACAATCACTCAACGGTTTTTTTATTCTCAAATCCAGGATAATCAATATTTCCTTGTAACGGAAAAAGACTGTTTAGGGAAAAACAAAACGGGGAGTGAAACACCTACCACCAAAGCAAAAAGAATGAAAATCGTAGTTAAACCATTATGAAAAATATCCAACATATAACCCTGACTTTTAATCAAATCGGTGCTTTGCATAAATTTTATCAAACTAAGAATTGTTCGATAGGCAAATAATCCGGGAATCATAGGCAATAATGACGGAAATGAGAAAACTTCTGCAGGACAATGAATGATTCGGGCGAAAACCATACTTAACAAACCAATTGTTGTTGCTGCAATAAACGTTGCTAATGAGATTTCCATTCCCGATTTAAGAAGAAAAAAACGCAAAGAATGACCGATAGCAGCTAGGATTGCTGATACAAAAATTGCTTTTCGCGAAGGATTTGAAATTACGGCAAAACCAATGGCTGCAATTGCTGCCAAGGAGCCGTCAAAAATTATCATTCGAATCATTTCAGTTGTTTTCATAATTTTTCTAACCCTAAAATCAACATGGCTGTAAATAATCCGATAGCAATACAAACAATTAAACTTGAAGCATTGACTAAACGTGCAATCCCTGTAAGAATATGACCTTCAATAATATCCAGGATCGAATTAATAAGCGGAACTCCGGGAATAAGATAAAGAACACTCGAAGCCAGAGCAATCTCCGGTGTATTTCCCAAATGCAAAACATAACACATCCCTGAAATCAATGAAGCCACGAAAGCACTTGAGGTAAAAATGAGCAAATGATTCACATGAAATTTCATTAATTCCTGACGAACAAAAAAACCGGCAAGTGTTGCTATAAAAACCATGCCGATTGCCTGAATGTCTCCTTTGAATAATCCACAAAATGCTGCATTGGCACAAGCCACCAAAAATAAAACCAACCATCTTGACATTCTTTTCAATGAAATTATTTCGTTCAAACGACTTTTTACAATATCGTATGACAGGTTTTGATCAAAAGTATCCCAGCTTAATGCACTTAATTCGGAGACAATCGTAAAATTCAAAACCAAAGAACCTGTCTTTTTTATTTGAGTCAAACGGTTTGAAGAATCATCCTTATTGGTAATGGTCATCATAATACTCATCTGAAAAACAGACAACTCCATGTGATATCCAAATGATTTCGCAATTCGTGAAACATTTTGAATAATGCGCATGGTATGTGCGCCCGAAGTCATCAAAGTTGATGCAATATCGGTTAATAAATCCGAAATTTCTTCAATTGTCGGGATTTTATCATCCAAAGTTGATTCCATGACTGAATTAATTTAGTAATTTTGAAAACACAAAGATAAGTTGCAAAGATACCTAAAAACCAACATTCGACAGTAATAGAAAGATTTAAAATAAAAAATCAGTTCTAATCCGGACTTTTCTGAACTTAATGGCTTCTTTTCTGTTTTTGCATACACAAAACTATAAAATATGAAAGTAGAAAAATATGATGTTACCGGCATGACCTGTGCTTCCTGTGTAGCTCATGTTGAAAAGAGTGTCCGAAAACTGGAAGGGGTAGAGTCGGTTGAAGTGAATTTATTGACCAATAGCATGATTGTGAATTTCAATGAATTACAATTAAACAGTACTTTTATTGAGAAATCAGTTGAAAGTGCCGGTTATGAGGCACATTTACACCTTGCAAAACCGGTTTCAACTTCAGAAAACGACACGACGATTGATTATGTTCAAAACGAACAGGATGAATTACGTCGTCATTTCTGGGTTTCACTCGGTTTTTTGATTCCGTTGTTATATATTTCGATGGGACACATGCTTGGTTTGCCTTATCCGCATGTTTTTCATACCGTTGAATATTCTTTTCTTTATACATTTATCCAGTTCTGGCTTTTGATGCCAATCGTTTATTACAATCGGAAATATTTTATTGTAGGTTATAAAACATTGTTTAAACTGGCACCAAACATGGATTCGTTGGTTGCAATCGGTGCTTCAGCAGCTATTGTATATGGGCTTTTTGCTATGTTCCGCATAAGTTACGGACTGAAAATGGGGTATTTTGAAATGGTGATTCGGTATGCCAATGATTTATATTTCGAATCGGCTGCAACCATTCTTACATTGGTTACTTTGGGAAAATATCTCGAAGCCAAATCAAAAAGACGAACTTCAGATGCTATTACCCGATTGATGGATCTGGCACCAAAAACTGCTATCGTCGTTCGCCATAAAGTGGAAATGGAAATACCCGTTGAAGAAGTAACTGTAAACGACTTGGTTGCTGTTCGCCCCGGACAACGTGTTCCGGTGGATGGAAAAGTGGTGACTGGCAGCTCTTCAGTCGACGAATCGGCTATTACCGGTGAAAGCATGCCCATCTTTAAGCAAAAAGGCGACATGGTTCTTTCTGCCAGCATGAACAAGTCCGGATCTTTTACATTGAAAGCCACAAAAGTAGGAAATGATACCACATTGGCACAAATAATCCAACTGGTTGAGAACGCATCTGCTTCAAAAGCTCCCATTTCAAAACTGGCCGATCGGATCAGTGCGGTTTTTGTACCGGTAGTCATCGGAATTGCCATTCTTGCAACTTCAATCTGGTGGTTTGCCTTAGGTTATACGTTTGAATTCTCATTATCTATCGGAATTGCGGTTCTGGTTATTTCATGTCCCTGTGCTCTGGGACTCGCAACGCCCGTAGCCATTATGGTTGGAACCGGAAAAGGAGCTGAACACGGAATCCTTATAAAATCAGCTGAATCGCTTGAAATGGCTCATAAAATTGATACCATTGTGCTTGATAAAACAGGAACATTGACTGAAGGGAAACCAAAAGTGACTGATATTTTGCCAGCAAATACTATTTCAGAAAATGAATTGCTTGAAATTGCAGCTTCGCTCGAAAAACTTTCCGAACACCCGTTGGCAGAAGCTATTTTACAAAAAGCTGCAACATTAAAATTAGATTTTCAGCCCGTAGAAGATTTTCATGCAACTGCCGGCCAAGGAATTCAGGGACAGATAAATGGCGTGAATTATTTAGCCGGAAATCTGAGATTAATGACCGAACGGAATGTCAGTTTGGTTGATTTCAATTCATTGGCTGACAAACTGGCTGACGAAGGAAAAACGCCGTTATTTATTGCCCGTGAAAAAGAAATTATTGGAATTATCGCTGTTGCCGATGTTCTGAAACCAACCAGTATTGAAGCTGTTAAGCAACTGCAAGCCATGGGTCTGAAAATTGTTATGCTTACCGGTGACCATGCAAAAACAGCCGCAGCAATTCAATCTCAGCTTGGCATTTCTTCGGTAGTTGCCGAAGTGCTACCTCAGGATAAAGACAAAGAAATTGCACGTTTGCAAGCTGAAGGAAGAAAAGTAGCCATGATTGGTGATGGAATTAATGATGCACCTGCATTAACACGAGCTGATGTCGGGATTGCCATTGGTGCCGGAACAGATGTAGCTATCGAATCGGCTGATATTGTTTTGGTGCGCAGTGATTTATTGGATGCAGTTACCACATTGCGGTTAAGTAAAGCGGTGATGGTCAACATTAAAGAAAATTTATTCTGGGCATTTTTCTACAATATTATCGGAATTCCTTTGGCTGCGGGGGTTTTCTATAGTTTCCTCGGTTGGAAACTGAATCCCATGTTTGCCGCTGCCGCCATGAGTTTCAGCTCGGTGACAGTGGTACTGAATGCATTGAGGTTGATGCGGTTTAAAGAGACTGTTTCTAAAAGTAGACAAGTAAACGAGAATTGAATTAATCAATTAACTAATCAATTAATAAATCAATAATTATGTCAGAAAAAACATTAATAATAAAAGGTATGAGCTGCATGCATTGTTCAGCTCGTGTGGAAAAAGCTTTAAACTCCATCGATGGAGTGGAAGCAACAGTGAATCTGGAATCTAATTCAGCTAATGTGACTCTCTCGAAAGATGTAAGCGACGAAGCTTTCAAAACCGCAGTTGAAAATGTGGGTTACGAAGTGTTGGAAGTGAATTGAAAATTTCAACCTTTCTGATTTTTATAGTTCAGTACGTATAAATCAACACCATAGTTCATTTATTGGTTAATCAAAAAGAGAAGAATGCGACATTCTTCTCTTTTTAATTTCTCAGAAAGCAGTCACTATTTTCTTATTTCGTAATTACAAACCGCTTTGCAATTGTTCCATTTAACCTTGAAATTTTACAAAAATAAACTCCATTTTGAATTCCATTCAAATTGATTTGTTGACTTTGATTTCCAGCATCAAAACTCGCTGTGATTGAAGAAGTAATTGCTTTTCCAGTCAAATCAAATACCTGAAACTGCAATTTAACACGTTCTGAATTATTTAGTTTAATATTTAATTGTCCATTTTCAATCGGATTTGGAAATATTGTATATTCAACTTTGGAATTTTTTATTGAACTAATTTCAGTTGTAGTATTTGAAGTTGCCAGCCAGATAGTTGCATTCATCAACAAAGGACGATGATTCCCAGCAGCATCCTTTGTATATCCATTGAAGAGTCCATCACTTGTATTTCCGGTTCCATCATCGCAGGGCGAACTATCGCCAATTGCAGCAACTTTTCCTTTCCCATATCTGGAAATTGCAAACATAACATTGCTAGTTCCAGTCACCGATGAACCTGTTGTAAATATTTTCCCTTTTACATTCGCATTCTTTGTTGGAGTCAATGTCATTGTAGTTCCATTAAACCACTCGGCTTCAGCCACTTTTCCCATTTTTCCATTTAAGATGGAATCGTTGGGTGAAGATGCTAAATTGAAACTTGCGCATGAAATATTCACATAATCAAATGAAATTCCAAAGGGATTAGCTTCAACAGTATTTGATGTTAGTAAATCATTCCAGATATGAGGCGAATCCCAGCCATCGTTATTCCGATCGGAAATATTGTGATCGGAAACCATAAATAATCCACCACCATTATTTACAAAATTGATTATGGCCGCTTTTTCAATAGCTGTAAATTGAGTATTCGGCTCACAAACAACAAAAACCTGATAGTTACTTAAATCTTGCAGGTTGCTACTCAATCCGTACGTAATTTTTCCACTGGCTGGGAGTGTTTCGACATAGTAACCTTGTTTTACGCAATCAACTCCCCACGCAGAAATTCCACCTTTCCAGTATGTTTCGGGTGTTGTGCTTGTGATTCCGGACTGAGCAGGACTTGGAATTTGCTGTGGACTGTCTGAATTGCTAATTACCCAATCAGCATTTCCTGCTGTTTCGGCTTTTGTTGCATCGAAAAGAATTTTAATTGTCTGTGAATTTGCTTGTATCGAAACAAAAAATGAAACGGTAACAATAAGAAGAAAATGTCTGATCATAAAATGAAGAATTAAACGGGAAAAGTCGCCAAAATTAGTGTTTTAATTCTTAAATTGATCGAAAATTAAAAACTCATTCAGAAATTCTTTCATTTATTTTCCAAATCACTTTTACAATTCAAAAATAGTTTCCCTAAATATCTCTCTCACTGTTGGGCGTGGAAAAACGACTTCTTGCATTTCGGTTAAGGTAATTTCCTATTCAATGGCCATAGAAGCACCATAAATTATTTTAGTCAACGGATTTCCAACAATCAGGTCTTTTAGTATTTTGCAACGCATTAAAATTTTTTTTAGTTGAAACAAATAGCTATTTTCTCACCCTGCTACTTTTCTTTTTCCTTTGACACTCCTTTTGAGCGAATTATTTTTTAAATGATTTAAACATATCTTATTTAGCATTGAGAAGTTCTGAACAGCATCTTTTATTCAATCTCTAATATAATCTTCATTAAAAGACATGTGCGTACCTCCCTTGCCTTGAGCTAATGGTTGTCAACTAATCGCCCCAATAACGGACTTACACCGTCAAATACTAAAAAAAGTCGCAAGCTTTTGGCATTGCGACTTTCCTTCTATTTTAAGAGATAATTATAATACGTTTATTTCTTTCAAAACATTGTTTGTTGCACGAACGGCAGCAGCACTTTTTTCGAATAATGCTTTTTCAGCGTCATTCAGTTTGTAGTCAATAATTTTTTCAACACCGTTTTTTCCAATCATTACCGGAACACCGATACAAATATCACTTTGTCCGTATTCGCCATCCAAAGCAACGCAACAAGGAATAATTTTCTTTTGATCGTGAATAATTGATTCAACAAGATAAGCTGCAGCAGCTCCAGGAGCATACCAGGCTGAAGTTCCAAGTAAACCAGTTAATGTAGCACCACCAACCATAGTATCTGCAACCACTTTTGCCAAAGCTTCAGCATCAAGAACATCTGCAACCGGACGGCCTTTGTAGTTTGCAAAACGTGTTAACGGAATCATTGTGGTATCACCGTGACCGCCGATTACCATACCTTCAATTTCTGTTGGATTTGCATTCAAAGCTTTGCTTAAATAGCATTTAAAACGCGCACTGTCTAAAGCACCACCCATTCCAATAATTTTGTTTTTTGGAAGTCCGGTTGCTTTTAAAGCCAAATAAGTCATGGTGTCCATTGGGTTCGAAACAACAACAATAATGGCATTTGGAGAAAATTTCAGAATATTACCGGCAACGGTTTTTACGATTCCGGCATTTACACCGATTAATTCTTCGCGTGTCATTCCCGGTTTACGTGGAATTCCTGAAGTGATTACAACAACATCCGAGTTAGCTGTTTGAGCATAATCGTTGGTACAACCAACAATTTTAGAATCGAAACCAAGCAAAGCAGCAGTCTGAATCATATCCAGTGCTTTCCCTTCAGAAATACCTTCTTTAACATCGAGCATTACAACTTCGTCAGCTACTTCATTGAATGCAAGTACATTTGCACAGGTGGCACCTACATTTCCGGCACCTACTACGGTTACTTTTGACATAATTTTTTATTTTTAAATTTAAACTCTTCCTTTACATTTTGAGGTACAAAGATACAAATTTAAAATCGAATTAAAGAAAAATTTCTTTATTAATTCTTATATTTTTAATAAGTTGTTTTTCAAAAAATAGAGATTTTTTTTAGACAACTGATTTGTAACTTTTTCGTATCTTTGCAGTCGAAAATTCAGTAGCTAATACACAAAGGTACAAAATCTTTTGACGAGCTGTAAGCACTTATTTTTATTTTTAGAAATCATTCATTTATTAAATAAATAACAATATGCAAACTATTGACAAATTTAATTTTGCCGGTAAACGGGCTTTTGTTCGCGTGGACTTTAATGTTCCTTTAGACGAAAACTCTAACATTACCGATGACACTCGTATACGTGCCGCTA
>JBBRTR010000061.1:0-17203 GCA_038244215.1 Bacteroidales bacterium | reverse complement strand
TCAAGCCATGTGTTTTCGGAGCTGCCGGAGGAAGTGAAGCCAACAAAACCAAAAAACAAGAAGGAACAGTTTCTGGATAAATTTCCAGAAAAGTTCACTCGACTGGAATTCATCGAAATCGCAAAGAATCTTTCAATACATCAAAGGACAGCAGAATTGTATATCTCTAATTTCTGTGATAAGGGTTTGGTTGTCCGAGAACAGAAGGGTACCTATCTAAATCTTACGTTTTCAGGACGATGAAAACGTAAGAATGAAATCGGTTCCGCAATTATGCAATTATGCAATTATGCAAGTTTACCATTTCTTGCATAATCTATTCTATCTGACAAACTAATACAAATACGCTAAGGGGAAAAAGAATACAATTATGGACAAATCATAGATGCTTTTAGTTTCTATGTGCTGGTGGAAAAATAGGCCTTTCAGCTAAAAAGACACCGTTATCGGTAGGTAGCCCAAAAGTAAATTCTATATCAATAATAGAAATAGGGGGAAGCTATGTCCATATATAATAAAAAGCATGATTTCAAAAGGAGAATTATTAATCATCTCTTTTATGATTACACCAATGGGTTATGCAAGAAATGAGGAACTTGCATAATTGCATAATTGCATAATTGCATAATTGCGGAACGAGAGCATATATAATGATTATATGCTTTTAAAGATAAGTCCAACACTTAAAGAAAGTACTTTAAACTTACTGACATTAATAACAAGCTATCGAACAGATAGTTAATACATTTAAAAAATCAACAAATATCAATTTTAAAAAACCACTACAATGATTACATTAAAGTCAGATTCCGACATTCAAACATTACTGGATTCACCATCGTATGGTTCAATTTTAGAACTCATGAGGAAGGATTTCATGAAGTATTCACAACAATATGGGTCCAAAGATTTTGAATGGATACCCAGGGTCCTCCTGGCTCATGGGTCCAATCATGAGGGTTCAAAAATCACCTTCGGATTTTTGCTTAATTACCAGTTTCGTAAATTATCTTTTTGTTTTGACGTAGGCATCTGGGAAATTCGGATCGCAGAGAATATGGATGATTTCCTGGATTTGTACAACGAATTTCAAAACGATCCGGGGATTATGAATCTGAAGAAAGAAGAATGAAAAAAGGGGAACTGGGGGAGCGGAAGTCTGTGACTTCCTTTTCAAAATGTTTTAAAATGCGCTTAAAGAGCGCAGTTCCCCTCTGGTACCCCTTGCGAGTGAGGATTTGCCAATGAAAGGTGATGATTTGTATTCGGAGGCTTGTCTTTGGTTGTAAATAAAGAGAAGTTTCACTTCTTTATTGGTATTTAAACCCAAATATGGTAATCTTATCTAAACATTATTTATATTTGACATTTTGCATCCTTAAAATTAATAATGCAATAAGTATCCACAAAATAGATGAACCATATAATCAACTTCCTAAATACGAATCCCCGTAACAGATTAATCATTTTACAGGATCCTTCAACAAATGATTTCGTTTTCAATGATATAGGTTTTGAATTATCAAATGCGATCACAAGTAATTCAAACCCCACGCAAATAAGCATGTTTGCATCAGAAGCATTGGAAAGTATAATTAATGGAAGTGAAAAAACACATCCTATCATTGGAAATTACATTGCGCTAAGAAATTTGGGAATTTTAATGGAAGAGGCACTAAAAATCAATATCCAGTCCTTCTTTAATAGACATTCTCAAAATTGTACACTAATTGTCGATTGGGAAGGTGAGATCGATCAAACAAAACTGTACTTTCTATCTAAAAAGAACGGTAAAATCATTGATCTGAAAGGAATCAGTCACATAGTAATTTGAAAGTACCATAAAATCTACATAAAAACCAACTAACGCCCTGCGTCCAAAAATATAAAACCATGAAATACAGCGAACTTATACAGTTTGAACCCATTAACGAAGTAGTAAAGTTCAGCCGAACTTCTGATATAGATTATCAGAATAATCTGGTTCGTACTTTTGTCTTTTCCGATGCTTACGAAAAGGCATTAATGCCATTGATTTGCAATAATCTGGATTACTCTTCCACGAATGAATCTTTTGGCATTCAGGTAGTCGGTAACTATGGAACCGGGAAATCGCACTTGATGTCCTTGGTATCGCTGGTGGCTGAAAATGCTCAACTATTAAACTTAGTTTCAAGCGATAAACAAAAATCACTTTTAACACGAATAGCTGGTAAATACAAAGTACTCCGTTTCGAATTGGGGAATACTGAAAGTCTTTGGGAAGTCGTTACCTATAAATTAGCTGGATTTCTGACAGAACACGAAATTAGCTTTTCATTTGAAGGTCATGGACCAAAAACTTATTTCGAGAAGATTCAGTTAATGATGGCTGAATTTGAAGAGAAATTTCCAGATAAAGGAATGTTGGTTGTAATTGATGAAATGCTTTCTTACCTGAAAGGTCGAAGCGATGACCCGGCTAAACTAAATAACGATTTACAGGTATTACAGGCTTTAGGCCAGGCTTCTGATAACTCAAAATTCAGAATTATTTTTGGTGTTCAGGAAATGGTCTATCATTCGTCGGAATTTCAGTTTGCTGCCGCTATGCTACAAAAAGTAAAAGACCGTTATCGCGATATTCAGATCACCAAAGACGATGTTTCTTTTGTGGTTAAAAAAAGGCTGCTTCGCAAAAACGAACACCAAAAACAAAAAATACGGACTCACCTTAATCAGTTTCTGCCTCTATTTTCGAACATGCATGCCCGTACTGAAGAGTATGTCGAACTTTTCCCGGTTCACCCATCTTACTTTGAAAATTTTCAATTGATACGCACGGGTAAAAGTCAACGCGAAATCTTAAAAACCCTATCCACCCATTTTCAGGAGATTATTGACAATGAAGTCCCTACCAATAATCCGGGGTTAATAACCTACGACATGTATTGGAACAATATGTCAGGAAGCGCCGACTTAATGTCAATTCCTGATGTGTTCAAAGTGAAAGAAATTACAGATACAGTTTACGATAAAATAGAAATCAACCTTACAGGTGTTCGGGCATCTAAAAAGCCAATTGCCAAACGCATTGCAAACGCTGCTGCAATTAAAATTCTGCAAGCCGATTTGAACAAACAAAACGGTGTAATTGCCGAACAATTGCTGGACGATCTTTGCTACACCGATGCCATTGCTGAAGAAAGGGAATTGCTTATCGATGTGATTAACACCACCGCTAAATTAATGATTACGGCCACTTCTGGTCAATATTTTGACCAGAATCCCGATAGTCTGGAGTTTCACCTGCGGGTTGAAGGTGGTGTTAATTTCGACCAACGTATCAAAGACTATTCGTCGCAAATGTCGCCTTCGCAACGAGATGAGTATTTCTTCCGGTTTCTCGAAAATATTTTGCCTTTGGAAACCAACCCTTATCGCTCCGGTTTCAAAATCTGGGAACATGAGATTGACTGGAAATCACACAAAACCTTTCGTTCTGGTTATATCTTCTTTGGCAATCCAAACGAAAAATCGACCACGCAACCCCGGCAGCATTTCTACATGTATGTGATGCCCATTTTCGATGACACTAAAAAGAAATACTCTCCGGAAAAGGATGAAGTCTATTTTGTGATGAATGATTTATCGGATGATTTCAGAAAACAGATTTCGCTTTTTGGCGCTGCATTCTCGCTCGAAGGATCAGCCGACAGTTCACAAAAAGCCATTTACAAACAGAAAATTGAAGAGATTAGGTTAAGATGCCGTAATATTTTCGATAAGGAATTTTTACAGACAACCCGCGTAGATTATTTGGGTAAACAAACGTTGCTCAATGGATATCCATTACCAGGTGCTGGTGCATCAAAAATTCAAATCTTAGATGCAGTTGCCTCAATAGTGCTTGATGTTTATTTTGAAGCTGAAAATCCGAATTATCCAAAGTTTACTCAACTAATAGGTGATGTTAGCAATGACAATTTCGATAAATTAATCAGGCAAGCTCTTTTAAAAATTGCAGTTCCGCAGGGAAGCAACCGCGATGGAGAGGCCATCTTAAATGGCCTGGGTCTTTGGGTTCCCGGGATGTTAGATGTTTCGCACTCCATTTATGCCCGCAGCATCAAAAAGATGATGGATGATAAAGGTGAAGGAATGGTTCTAAACCGCGATGAGATTCTCACCTGCAAATGGGCTGAAACCAATCTGTGGATATCAAATGATTTTAACATTGAAGCCGAGTTAGAGTTTCTGGTTTTGGCCACGCTTGCAGCTCTTGGCGAAATTGAAATTACACTTTCGGGTAAAGCCATTAACTCGACAAACATCGAAGAATTGAAAACGCTCGATAAAAGCGATTATTTTCTCTTTTCTCATATTCGCAAACCAAAAGAACTTAATCTGGCCGCAATTCGCGAATTGTTTGTTTCGCTGGTTGGCAAAGACTGGAGCAAGCAACTTAAAGATGAACAAGCTTACATCGCATTATCAAAGGCCGTTGATAATTATGCCGGAAGGGCTGCGATTGCCCAAAGCAAAGTTTCAAAAGAATATACTTACAGTGGAACTGTGCTTATCGACGAAGAAAAAGCATTGAAATACAGGCTCAAACTGGAAGCTTTTAAAGGCTTTTGCGATAGAATGAGAAATTTCACTTCGGAAGCCAAGCTGAAGAACTTTAAATATTCGCTTGAGGAAGTAAAAGAAGTACTAAAAGGAAAAGATGTGCTGCAGGCTGTAGAGTCAATAATTAATCTGATCAATGATTTTAATCAGGAGATTAATTATATGGTACAGGCAAAGCAATACATTCCCGATTCGCCTTTACGAAGCTCCATTGTGAATGCCATGGAATTGTTGCCCGAGATACTTAATAGCCAGAATGAGGCTAGGATTATTAAATACAAGGCCGATTTGCGCCAGTTACGCAACGATTATGCTGATTGGTATTTGGCCCAATTCCTCAAAAACAGGATCAGCGAAATTGATGAAGTTCAGAAAAACAAGATTTTGCAGTCGAAACCCAAAACAATCTGTGATATACTGAAAGATTCCGTTTTGCTTTCCGTTACCTCCTATGCAACATGGCTGACGAAAATTCAAAAGTTGGTTGTAGCCGATAGTGCAGTCAATAAAGAAGCCATCCTGTGTGCTCCTTATCAGGGATTTAACCCGATGGAATATATCGATAAAAAACCGCACAAACTTGATGATTTACAAACCGAATTGGAAGAACTCTACCAGAACTGGAATAAAACTTTGCGCGACACACTCGATGATCCTGGTGTTAAGCACAATCTTTCGTTGATAGAAGCCGTGGAACAAAAGCTGTTGCAAGCCTACCAATCGGGCGAAGTTGATTTAGATACCTCCAATGCCAAACGCATTTCCCGATTGATTCAAACATTACACCAGGGATTAGACAAAGTAGAGCTCTCGACTGAAAGCCTGAAAGCAACATTCAATAAACCATTGACTCCTGATGAAGCAATTGAAGCATTCAAAAATTACATCAATCAGATAAGTAAAGGCAAGAACCGAGATAATATTCGTATTATTCTGAAATAAATTACAAGTCAGATATGACACAAATTGAAATAAAGAAGTTATTCTCTCAATTAATTTCAATGCCTTCAGAAACCGAAGTTGTTGAGTTTAAAGAAGCGAAAAACACTTATGACTTTACGAAGTTGGGTAAATACTTCTCGGCATTAAGCAACGAAGCAAATCTGAAAGGAGTGCCTTGTGCCTGGTTGGTTTTCGGCATAGAAGACAAAAATCATACTATTGTCGGCAGTAAATTTCGTCCTATACGTAAAGATCTGGATAGTTTGAAGGGCGAAATTGCCAACAAAACCACCAATCGCATAAGCTTTATTGATATCCACGAATTAACTTTTCCGGAAGGTAGAGTCATATTGTTTCAGATACCATCTGCACCCAAAGGAATTCCAATTGCTTTTGATGGTCATTATTATGGGCGTGATGGGGAAGAACTTGTGCCACTTAATATACAAAAAATTGAAGCTATAAGAAGTAAAAGTAATCATGAAGATTGGAGTTCAGTTATTATTCCAGATGCTGACATAGATGCACTGGATCCGAAAGCAATTGCTGTGGCTCGTTTTAATTACAAAGCAAAATTTCCTGATAAAGCAGTGGAAATGGATAGTTGGGATGATTCCAAGTTCTTGAATGTTGCTAAAATCACAATCAAAGGAAAAATTACCCGCACTGCTATTTTGTTGTTAGGTAAAGACGAAAGCGAACATTATTTATCTCCTGCCGAAGCCAAAATTCGTTGGGTGTTGAAAGATGCAAGTAATAACGAACGTGATTATACGATTGAAGCTTGCCCGCTTTTATTAGCTGTAGATAAAATTTATGCAAAAATACGAAACCTGAAATACAGGTATATAAAAGATGGAACTCTCTTTCCTGAAGAGGTTGATACTTATGAGCCTTATACCATTCGCGAGGCTTTGAATAACTGCATTGCACACCAGGACTATACGAAAGGTGGGCGTATCAACGCCATTGAGTTTGATGATAAATTAGTTTTCTCCAATTACGGTTCGTTTATACCCGGTTCTGTCGATAAAGTTATTAAAGATGATGCGCCTGAAGAGCACTATCGAAATAAGTTCTTGGCGAATGCAATGTTTAATCTCAAAATGGTTGACACAGCAGGTGGTGGCATCAAAAAGATGTTTAATTTTCAACGCGAACGTTTTTTCCCTATGCCAGACTATGATTTTTCCGACAATAAGGTAAAAGTTCAGATAGTTGGAAAAGTACTCAATATGGACTATGCCCGTGTATTGGCACGCAACAAGGAACTAACGCTCCAGGAGATAATGTTGCTCGATAAAGTGCAGAAAAACATTCAATTGGATAATGCAGATGAAAAATATTTGAGAACAAAAAAACTGATTGAAGGTCGTAAACCAAATTATTACCTTTCAATACAGGCTGCACAAAAAACACAACAAAAAGTTGAGTACACCAAGAACAAAGCCTTTGATAAAAAGTACTATCTCGACTTTATCGAAGGTTTTATTAGGCAACACGGCAAAGCAACACGTCCTGAATTAGATAAATTACTTTGGAACAAACTTCCAGAGTGGATGAATGATACCCAAAGAAAAAATAAAGTTACAAATCTTCTTTCGGAGCTTAGAGTGAATAAGAAGATTACAAATCTCGGAACTTCTAAAGACTCCAAATGGGTTCTTTTAAAATTCTAATTTAAAAGTAGATTTAAATGAAGGTTTAAAAGTAGATTTAAATGAAGGTTTAAAAGTAGATTTAAAAATAGGTTTAAAAGAAGATTTAAAAGAAGATTTAAAAGAAGGTTTAAAAGAAAATACATATAAACACCTGATTGTAAGTACTAAAACTCCTCTTTTAAAGAAATTATAAAACAAACATACAAACAAACTTACAACCATGTCAACACTTTTCGATCACATACAACCAACTCCCACTGCTAACTCCCAACCAGTTACCGTTCTCGGCCTTACTTTTGCCAATGACGATGAGCGACGTACACATTTTCGTAACGAGTTACGGAAACTATTACCGGAGTTAAAACTGATTGAAGGTTTTCCCATTGGCGAAGACGATGACATCCTTAACCTAAGCGACCCACCTTATTACACCGCCTGCCCAAACCCTTGGTTGAACGATTTTATTGCCGAATGGGAAACCGAAAAGGCAGAATTAGAAGCAAAAGGCAAACGTGTGCCAAACTTTGAAGTAGATGAGCCTTATGCAAGCGATGTAAGCGAAGGGAAAAACAATCCTATCTATATGGCCCACAGTTATCATACCAAAGTGCCTCACCCTGCCATTATGCGCTATATCTTACACTATACACAGCCGGGCGACATTGTGTTCGATGGCTTTGCAGGTACAGGTATGACGGGTGTGGCTGCTAGTATGTGTGGAAACCCAAGTTCTGAGTTAAAAGCTAAAATTGAAAATGAATTGGATTTAAACGAAAAAGAAAAATTGGTTTGGGGTACAAGGAGAGCAATTTGTAGTGATCTAAGCTCTATTGCTTCACATATTGCGTACAACTACAATTCTAAAACAGATATTAATAAATTTGATAGTGAAGCTAATCGAATATTGTCTGAAGTTGAAAATGAATGTGGATGGCTATTTGAAACAAAACACATTAATGGAAATATAGGGAAAATAAATTATATCGTTTGGAGTGCAGTTTTTGTTTGTCCAAATTGTATGAAGGAATTTACTTACTGGAATGTTGCTATTGATTCTGAGAAAGGGGAACTTCGGGATGAATTTATCTGTCCTCACTGTTCAACAAAACACACAAAGAAAACCGTATCTAAAGCCATAGAAACTAACTATGACAATTCAATCGACCAAATAGTTAATCAATCTAAAACAGAACCTGTTTTAATAAATTACACATGTCAAAATAAGCGTTTTGAGAAAAAACCAAGTACAGATGATTTGCAATTAATACATAAGATTTCTCAATCAAAAATTCCTTTTTGGTTTTCTGTAGATAAAATAATCAAAGGCGATAAAACGGGAGAACCTTTAAGGGAAGGTTTATCAAATACTCATTTATTCTATACTAAAGCTAATTTATGGGCATTAAGTGCTATTTTAAATAAAATAAATAAAGTACCTGAAATAGGTAGGTTGAGTTTGTTGTTTACGAGTATTTTATTAAATTCTAGTAAATTGTATAGATGGAGAATAAATGGTAAAGGAGGCTATCTTAATGGAACACTTTATATTGCTTCATTATTGCAAATAAATAATCCAATAAAATTATTTAAAGAGAAAATTAATGACTTGAAATTTGTTTTGTTACAAAATAATCCGGTAATGATTTCTAGTGCAAATGAATTGTCAATTAAAGAAAACTGTGTAGATTATATTTTCACAGATCCACCTTTTGGTTCAAATCTAATGTATTCAGAGTTGAATTTTCTTTGGGAAAGTTGGCTAAAAGTAAAAACAAATAATAAAAATGAAGCAATTGAAAATAAGACGCAAAAGAAGTCTACTTTAGATTATCAGAGTATTATGGCACAATGTTTCTGTGAGTATTTTCGAATTTTAAAACCAAATAAATGGATGACAGTTGAGTTTAGTAATACAAGCGCAGCGGTATGGAATGGAATTCAAACAGCCTTACAAAAAGCAGGATTTGTAATTGCAAATGTTGCTGCTATTGACAAGATGCAAGGTAGTTTTAATGCTGTATCAAATGCAACTTCTGTTAAACAAGATCTAGTAATTTCTTGTTATAAACCATCTTCCGAATTTGACATCAAATTTCAGCAAAGCCAAAATAATGAAGTGGGGATATGGGATTTTATTGCCGAGCATTTTAATCATTTACCAGTGCATTTGGTAAAAGAAAATGCCACAACAGCAGTAATCGAACGCAGTCCAAAAATCTTGTTCGATCGGTTAATTGCCTTCTATGTGCAGCGAACTTTGCCTGTTCCAATTGATGCAGCCTTGTTTCAGAGTGGATTACGAGAACGATTTATTGAACGTGATGGCATGTTCTTCACTGCTGAGCAGGTTCATGAATACGATACTAAAAAAGCAAAATTGCCTAACTTTTTGCAACTCTCGCTTTTGGTTGCAAGCGAGCAAGACGGTGTTATGTGGCTTCGTCGCGAATTAGAGTTCATCGCTCAAACTTATCAAGAACTTCAGCCCAAATGGATGCAAGCCCTGGCGGGTGTTCGCAAAGGTGATATTCTGCCCGAGTTACGCGATATTCTCGAAGAAAACTTTCTGCAAAACGAAGCCGGTGCCTGGTATCTGCCAGACCTCGAAAACGAAATTGACCTCGAAAAAGTACGGACCCGGCGCTTGCTTAAACAATTTGACAGCTACAAAGAACTGGCATCAAAACCCAAAGGAAAAATCAAGGAAGCCAGGGTGGAGGCTCTCCGTGTTGGTTTCAAACAATGTTACAAGGACAAAGATTTCAAAACCATTGTCACCATTGGCGACAACATTCCCAACAACCTGTTGATGGAAGATGAAGTGCTGCTGCAATACTACGATATTGCAATTTCGAGGGTATAAAACAAACTGTTCAGAAATATTGTGAGTTAGTTCAATTTTGAGCAAATGCACAAAAACAAACCAGTGGGATACAGTTATTTAAAGCAATTATTATGGAGTATATTCAACTTTCACTTTTCGATGAATACGAACACCCTTTCGTGTCAACGATTTTTAGTTCATTTTCTGAAAGTGAGTCTGACGAAATAGAATATAAATTAGCCGATGGTGGTTTCCCTGACGAGTTCTGGAAAACGTACTCCGCTTTTGCGAATGGTAAAGGTGGCATTATTGTTCTTGGAGTAAAAGAACGTAAAAATGAATTTGTTTTTGAAGGTTTACCTCCCAAAAAAATTGGAACGTACAAAAAGGCATTTTGGGACAATGCCAATAATCCTCAAAAAGTATCCGTTAATTTATTGACTGAGTCAGACCTTATTGATTTTACATTTGATGAAAATCATTTTCTCGCTTTTAGAATACCGGCTGCCACTCGTGTTCAGCGCCCTGTTTATATTACCACCAATCCTTTTGACAATACTTATAAAAGAAACTATGAGGGTGATTATAAATGTACTAGAGAGGAAGTGAGGCGAATGCTTGCCGATGCTGATTTGACGGTTCAGGCTGATAGCCGCATTTTGGAAGGATTTTCCATGAACGATTTTGACCCCATCAGCTTACGACAATATCGTCAGCTTTTTGCGTCCAATCGTCCGGGACATTCATGGTTATCGCTCGATGACAAGGATTTTTTGACTCAATTGGGTGCTTTTCGTGTAGATCGCAAGTCGAAGAAAGAAGGTTTAACAGTCGCAGGGTTGCTTATGTTTGGTAAAACCAACAGTATTACAGACCCGGAATGCTGTCCCAATTTTTTCCCTGATTACAGAGAGGTGTTGAGTCGTGATCCTGAAATACGTTGGACAGACCGGGTTTACCCTGATGGAAATTGGGATGCAAATCTGTTTCAGTTTTATCGAATGGTTTGGCCTAAATTAGCTTCAAGTTTGCCTAAGCCATTTTTATTAAAAAGTGGTGTTCGTCAGGATGAAACACCTGCTCATATCGCTTTACGCGAAGCATTTGTTAATGCATTAATTCATACAGACTATTCAGCCCCAAACAATGTCGTAATTGAACAACGCATTGATAACTACAAGTTTTCAAATCCGGGAACGCTATTAGTTTCTGTAAAACAATATTATCAGGGTGGTACAAGTGAGTGTCGGAACACAACGCTCCAAAAGATTTTTTTGATGATTGGTAGCGCGGAGAAAGCCGGAAGTGGAGTTAGCAAAATTATTTATGGGTGGGAATACGCTCAATGGCGTCGTCCTTATCTGCTTATCGAATTTCAACCGGACAGAATAATTCTTGAGCTTCCGAAGTTTAGTGTTTTACCCGAGGAAACACTACGCTCTCTTCATGAACTTTTTGGTGACAAAATTGACACTTTAGGTAAAGACGAATTAAACGTTTTGGCCATCTGCCATATTGAGGGTGAAGTAAATAATAATAGGTTACAAGATTCAATAAACAAACATCGAACGGATATTACAAAAATTCTTCAGGAACTTTGCAAAGAAGGTTTTCTAATTTCAGAAAACAAAAGCAGGTGGACTACATACCATTTGAATTATGATTATGCAAATGCTGTCGAGAAAAACTCAGATGCAAGCCTTGACACCTCGAAAATTACTGCCAATATTCCTGATTTTAAGAACGCAAAGGAATCTCCTGAGTCTGAAACCTTGGCACCTAACCTTGACACCTTGACACCTAACCTTGACACCTCAAAGCTCAAAAGTTCAAAAAAATTATCGAAAGAGGAACTTCATAAATTAATAATAGAGGTCTGTAAATCAAACTTTATAACTATCGAACAAATAGCGTTGGCAGTGAATAGAAGTTCGGCATATCTTCAAAATGAAGTTTTGCCATTTCTTGTAAGCAATGGGAAAATAGATAGGTTATATCCCGACAATCCAAATCACCCGAATCAGTCATATAAAACACCGGGTAAATAAATCTGAATTTCAATGCAATACAAAGGAAAACTGATAGAGAAGATTGGCGAAAAATTGGTTTTTGGCCAGAAGGTGCTTTGGGTTCGCGTACTGGAAGACAATTCCTTTTTGCAAATTGCTGAAGAAGATTTGGAAATCGTTGAACCCAAAAATACACTTTCATCAGTTCGTTTCATCGCTTTAGCTGCCAGAATTAAAGAAGAAATTGCCAGAAAAAATATACTCGCTCCTTACGAAAGTAGTTTAATTCCCTTACCTCACCAGATATTAGTCCTCGAAAAAGTAATGCAGGCTGCTCAAAACCGCTTTTTACTGGCGGATGAAGTTGGGATGGGAAAAACAATCGAAACAGGTCTCATTCTGAAAGAATTGAAATTACGAGGTGAAGTAAAGCGAACCTTGATCATTGTTCCAAAGTCGGCAATGATGCAGTGGCAAACCGAAATGAAAGACCACTTCAATGAAGTTTTTCACCTATATGACTCTGAACTGATTACTTCATTAACACGAACCTTTGCCAATATCAACGCTGATCAGGAGTTTAACTTTTGGCAACAACACAACCAAATTATTGTATCCACTGATTCCCTAAAACCACTCGACCGCCGACAAGGCTGGTCAGTCGAAAGAGTGGATGAATACAACAAATACAGAATGGAAGCAGTGCTGAATGCCAACTTCGATTTGGTGATCATTGATGAAGTACACAAAATGGGTGGAAGTACTCAATTGGTTTCACGTTTCCAATTGGCACAGGCACTTTGCAATACTGTCCCTAATGCACTATTGTTATCTGCAACGCCTCACCGGGGCAAATCCGACCATTTTCGCCGCGTTCTTCAGCTCATTGATCCGGAAGCTTTTGCAGGCGAAGGAATGCCAACAATTGCCGAAATTGAACCTTATGTGATACGAACAGAAAAAAGACTGGCTGTTGATTATGAAGGGAACAAACTATTTAACGAACGGCAAACCATTCGCTTAAATGTTGAGCTGGATACAATCTTTCACTGGAAACAATTGGCACTTTATGAAGCAGTAACCGAATACGTAAGAAAAGGTTTTAACAGTGCTAAAAAGAGTAAAAACAGTGCCAAAGGCTTAATCATGGTTCTGTTTCAGCGCTTGGCAAGTAGTTCAACGGCGGCAATTCTATCAGCTATGACTAACCGTCATGCACGTTTAATTTTAGGAGAAGAATCAGACCTCACGGAAGATTTCGCACAAGAGCTTGACTCTGACATGGATTTCGAAAGTTTCGACATTGATACTCTTTCATCCGGCATAATTCCCCCACTTCAAAATGAGATTACTCTACTCGAACAGTTAATTGCACAAGCTACCGATTGTCTGGCTACCGAAACGGATGCCAAAGCCACAAAATTAATAGAACACATCAAGCAGCTAAAAATTGAAACTGACAATTCGGATATTAAAATATTAGTATTTACCGAATTTCGATCTACACAGAAAATGTTGCTGAAGCTTTTGAAAGAAGAAGGCTTTCTCTGCGAGTTTATCAACGGTAGTCAGGATTTGGATGAACGAAAGATAGCGCTTCGGCAATTTAAAAACGATAGTCAGATTCTGATTGGTACCGATGCAGCAGGTGAATCTTTGAATATGCAGTTTTGCCACATTGTATTCAACTTCGATTTACCCTGGAATCCGATGATGATCGAGCAACGCATTGGCCGTGTTGATCGTATTGGTCAACAGAACCGGGTGCAAGCTTTTAACATGCTTACCTCAAACAGCATCGATTTGCGCGTTTATGAAGTGATTGAAGTGAAACTGAATGCTATTTTACAGCATTTGGGGATCGACAAAACTTCTGATGTATTGGATTCAACCCTAGACGTAAAACGAATCAACCAACTCTATTTACAGTCATTGTTAGATCCATCGCGTTTCGAATATGCTGGGGAGAAATGGATCAACGAGATCAAGAAAAAATTGAAAGATTTTAAATCTACCGAAGGCGCACTGCCTTTGATTAAGGAAGATGAAATTGATAAAAAAAAGGCCGCAGAAATCAAGCATAGTCCTCTACCAATCTGGTTGGAAGATATGATAACCCAATATGCCCTTCACCACAAAGGAGCTGTAAGTAAACGCATTGATGGAAGTGTTCTGCTACAATGGGGAAATGTTAAGATGAATGCTTCGTTTGAGCCTTTGGTGGCGTTAAATAATCCGAATCTTGAGCATGTAACCTTGCAACACAACATGGTCCAAAATATTCTCTGCTCAATTCCAGAGTTTTCAGCTTCAAATGGAATTACTGTTCTGCAATCATCTACGGATGATCAGGAAAAAGGAATGTGGAGTTTATGGGAAGTTACCGCTTTCAATTATTTAGAATCGAAATCAACCTATATCGCACAATTTGTTTCAGAAAACGGAAAGGTTTACCCTGCTTATGCCAATGAAATTTGGAATCAATTGATTTCAAATCAGTGTTCATTCAAATACGAAAAATCAGTATCTTCTGAAATTGCATTAGAAATGGTCGATAGAGAATATAAAAGTCTTGAAAATTACTTGCAAAATACTTTTAGTAAGCTCGAAACTGATATTCGGGAGATCATGCAAAAACGATTTCAGAAAAGAGAAAATCTATATAATTTTCAAAAAAAGGGAATTGAAAGAATCGGAATCGGAAACATCCGAACTGCCAAATTGAAACGTCTGAATGAAGATTATCGGAAATGGGTAACGCAATTTGAAAGTGATTCACGGGTAGTCCCAGGTGCTAAACGACTTATAACAATCCAGATTAATGGCTAACTTATTTATAGATAAAATATCGGTATTAATCGGGTTTAAAAAGTACCGGTTGACTATACTTAAAAACAACGACCGCTTTTTCTTAAAAAAAGAAGTTCAGGAAGAATTATCTAAAACTGGGGTAGAGCTTATAAGCGGCTCTTCTATGGATTTTCGAATCCATTTTGAGCTTGTATATAAAACAAATCCGGACAAATATTATTGTTACTTGATTAATAGTAATTTGGACTTGTTGGAGGATATACTCAAAGATGGCTATTTTCAGGACTTTCAGCTAATCACTTATTTCCCGGAATATCATGCTGAAACAATTTTAAGTTGCTCTGTTTATGAATTAAATCTCCTTTTCAATAACAAACCATTAAATACACTTTCCGAGGATCAGACCGAAACTTATCTTAGTCAATGTAAACTGCATGAAATTTCAGACAAAGATCAGATCAAAAAACGCATACTTTCAGAACTTAAATCAATTATAGATAATTCGGTTAAAGATTGGTCGAAGGTGATTGTTATGGTATCTGAAGTAATATTGACTGCCATTAAAGAAGGACTCTGGAAGGAAATAAAAGCCGAAATAAATAACATTAACGAACTATTTCAGATTCATTTGGAGCAAAGCTTTAGAGCACATATTATTCCCGCTTCATTTGTTAAAAGACCTAGTGTGGTCAGTAATGTGTTACCATTTATTCATTTCAATTATAACCCAAAAGATAAAGTTGCAGTTATTGTCGTTGATGGGATGTCCTATTGGCAATTTCTAATGTTGGAAGCACACTTAAATATGGAAGTCGAAATTTCTCCAGACGTAATTTATTCGTGGATTCCTTCAATCACACAACTTTCCCGTCAGGCTATTTTTAGAGGGAGTGTTCCGGTGAGTAATTATAAACAAGATCCGACAAACGAATCTAAATTGTGGAAAACCTTTTGGCTTGGAAAAGGATTTATGGATACCCAAATTAGATATGATTACAGAACTTTGCAAGATAATAATTTGACAAATATTCTTCGATTAGCATTGGTTGATGATGCTTTAGATAATAAAATGCACGCTTCTGACGATTACAATGATTTATACGATTTAACACAGAACTGGATTGAGAACACCACAATTATCAATTCGATTAATCGTTTGTTATCGAATGATTTTATTGTTCTTATTACCACAGATCATGGTAATTTGAAAGCGCGAAGTTTAAACTATCTTGGCTCAAAAGAAAAATTGGGGACCAATAAATCCGGGAGCAGAAGCCTGCGGCATTTGGAGTACTCTGACAGTTGGTTGAAAGAACAGTTCATGGCAAATCATATTGATTGGATCCCATTTTTAGGTCAGGATAAAAACACCATATACATTAAGAATGACTTCGCATTTTCGACTGATAGATCAATTGTTACCCACGGAGGTAGCCATTTTTTAGAAGTTCTAATTCCGTTTATCACTCTGAAAAAAGCAAACAAATGAGCAAAATAGATATCAATCAACGAATCCCACTTAATATATTGGAGGTTGGATTAAGAACTTTCCTGGAAGGCACTTATGATGCAGCTTATTTAGTGGAACAGCTTGCTTTCGAATATTCCGGGAAAAACAGGGTAAGAAAAGCCATGAGTTTTGTAAGTAAAACCATACTACGGAATCCTTTGCAAGAGTTGATAATTGACAACAAACAAGAGATACTGAATGCTTTAAAACAGAAAGGAGACAAATCGGTCATTTTGATTGCCTTACTGAATAGCGTTTTCCCATTCTCCTTTACAACACTAAATTCATTTGCCAAATATTTTCAGGTTCAGGAATTTATAAGTACAGAACTCATTAAAAAAGATGCAATTAGCATATATGGTAGTAATCGTTCAACTGAGAACGCTTTATACTGTGTTATTCCTATGTTTTTGGAAGCGGATATGTTCTTACGAAAGAAACCGGGTCTATATCAGTCAAAAGAAAAAATTGTTTTACAAAGCAAAATTGCTTTCGATCTTTATCTGCAATCTTTTCTTGTAAATAACCCATTATTAAAAGATAGTGAAATCCTTACATATGAACCATATTTTTCTCTTGTTGAGTTTGTTAGGTAACTAATGTAGTTATTAGCGCTCATAACACGATAATCAAGATTTAAAAGCTTAAAATTAGGGCATGTGGGCATACTGATCACCCCTATCCCTTTGATTTTCTTGATTCTCCCCAGTAGCCTATAGGTGAATCTTTCTTTTTGTGGTAATAAAAATGGATGTTTGTTTTTAGGATGGGTTCAATCTCTATTTGAAGCCGATCACCTGTTGGAGTAATCAGGGAAGCATCATTGATGCCTGGG
>JBBRTR010000060.1:0-17257 GCA_038244215.1 Bacteroidales bacterium | reverse complement strand
GATGCCGTTAATCATATTTCAAAATTCAGTTCGAAACATAGCGAATGCATTATCAGTGAGAATGAGCAACATATCGCCTATTTTGATAAAATGGTAGATGCTGCCTGCATTTATACCAACGTTTCTACAGCTTTTACCGACGGTGCTCAATTCGGTTTGGGTGCAGAAATCGGAATAAGCACTCAAAAATTACATGCCCGTGGACCGATGGCGCTCGAAGAATTATGCTCCTATAAATGGATAATTAAGGGAAACGGACTCACAAGAAACTGAAAAATTAGTGCTTAATTCACTATATTTCAAATATATTTACACTATTTGTTGTATATTCGAAAATAATTGTTTTCCTTTGTAGCTGAAAAGAAAGTGTATTTTTCGTCAGGTTATTTCTATCCCATCTTTTCGAGGATTGATATTGTTTTAACCCCGTTTGTTTATACTGTTCTTGAAAACAATTTATTCAATTTTTATTTTTTATTTTATGAACATTTACGTAGGTAACTTAAGTTACAAAGTTCGCGAAAACGACCTTCAAGGGGTTATTGAAGAGTATGGTGCAGTAGAATCATGCAAAATCATCAAAGATCGCGAAACAGGAAAATCAAAAGGATTTGCATTTGTAGAAATGGCTGACGATGCCGCTGCTACAAAAGTAATCGAAGAATTAAACGGTGCTGAATTTGATGGCCGCTCAATGGTTGTTAAAGAAGCTCGTCCAAGAAACTAAGATTTCATTTCTAAGACACAAAAAAGACTTCTGTTATCGAAAGATGACAGGAGTTTTTTTATAAATTCATTTCAAAATGCGAAAATTTCAGGGGATTTTCAAGAATTACAGTACTTTTTCCAAAATTTTGATTTTGGTCGGCATTGTCCTATTTTGCACATTGGTCACGCTGCCGTTTATTGGCATTTTACTTCACCTCTCTCCTGCCGGTGATGAAGTTTTGAAAATTTCCCAATTACTTATGTCGATTGGAATGTTTGTTATCCCACCTTTTATTTTCGCTTATTTATGCTCAGAAAATACGATTGGATTTCTTCAGCTAAACAAAAAAGTCAGAATTTCAGACGTTTTGGTAGTGGTTTTATTTATGATGGCAGTCATTCCATTTATCAATCTTTTAAATGATCTGAATCATCGGTTGGTTTTACCGCAGGCACTTTCTGGGATTGAAAATCAAATGAAAGCAATGGAAGAAGCAGCGGCAAAACTGACAGAAAAGTTATTGAATGTGCACACAATCAACGGTTTATTATTCAATATTTTAGTAATTGCCATTATTCCTGCATTAGGTGAAGAACTAATTTTCAGGGGAACGTTGCAATCCATTTTCAAAGATTGGAAAGGAATTATTGTTGGAATCTGGTTTGCTGCTTTTATTTTTAGTGCCATTCACATGCAATTTTACGGCTTCGTTCCACGTATGCTGATGGGAGCATTTTTCGGATATCTAGTATACTGGAGTGGAAATATCTGGCTACCGATTCTGGCACATTTCACAAATAATGTACTTGCCGTTATTTTCTATTATCTGAAATTCAACGGCGTTCAAACCATTGATATCGATACAATTGGAACTGGAAATACACTTTGGATTGGAATTGTTAGTGGAATCGTGGTAATTGCAGGAATATTATTGATAAAAGGAATTTTGCAAAAACCTGATTTAAAGCAAATTTAAACCGCTCTTCGTTCACTCACAATCATGAGTGCCTCTTCGCGCAAAGTAATAGGCAACTGAATATTACGTTGTTGAAGGCTTCGCAGCCAACCGGATACATCACTTTCTTTCAGTGTAAAAAACACTTCAGATAATTGTTGAACCTGAGTCTCATTCATATCTTTGGGAGCTATATTGGCCAGTTCATCCAAATCTTCATCATCATAATAAGTAATTTTGTTATCCGAAATAAGCAAGGTATCTTTATCGCACACGACATGTGCTCCACAACATTCTTCATCTATCTGAACGGTAATTTCCGTTTCTTCAGTTTTGTTTCTTCGTTGGAAATAGGTTACGACAAACAATAGCAAACCCATAGCAACCAAACAAATCAGTAAAGCAATCATAATAAAATTTCTTAGAATTAATTTCTTAATACAACGTAATTTTAGATGCAAAGTTAGTTAGAAATGCTCAAAATTGCGTATTTTTGTGAGTTAAAAGACAATAGAATGTGCTTTTTAAAGTTTTAATTTACAAAACCATCAGCTTGAATTAAAAATTATTATTTAAAATTTTAAAAACGGCTTTAATCTGAGCGAAACTGCACTTTATGCCTACTATTACAACAAAAGTTCATTTGAAAAAAAGCATTTTACATAAACTGATTTTATTGCTGCTGATTACTCTTATCAGCGGCTGCTCCACGAAGAAGAATACCTGGACTTCAAGGACATCTCAGGACATAAGCACGCGTTTTAATGTGTATTTTAATGGCACGTTGAGCTACAACGAAGGTCTGAAAAATATTAGCAAGGCGAATAAGGAAGATTATTCCACCATAATTCCCATGTATCCGATTAGTCATCATGCAAATGCTTCATCGGCAACCACCAACATGGATCGGACGATTGAAAAATGTAGGAAAGCCATTAAATTACATTCTATAAAAATTAAACCGGAAAAAAATTACAAGAAAGCAAACCTGCCTGAATATAAACTGTTTTACGATCAGGAAGAGTTCAATCCGGCACTGAAGGAAGCCTGGTTATTACTTGGAAAAGCTGAATTTCATAAAGCAGATTTTTTAGGTTCGGTCGGCACTTTTTCGTATGTAGCCCGCCATTTTTCGACGGACAAAAACATGGTGGCAAGTTGTCAACTCTGGATTGTGCGTGCTTATGGTGAAATGGGTTGGATTTACGAAGCCGAACAGGTTCTGTCCAAAATCAAACAAGACGATTTAAATCGGTCGAATGTCGGATTATTTGCTTCGGTAAATGCTGATTTATTATTAAAAAAACATCAATACAAAGACGCTATTCCATTTTTACAATTGGCTCTTTCGAAAGAAAAAGACAAGGATATGCGCCAGCGATTCAGTTATTTGTTGGCTCAGCTTTATCAGAAAACCGGTGATAACAAAGCTGCTTATGACACCTATTCGAAAGTAATTAAAATGAATCCGCCTTTTGAAATGGACTTTAATGCCCGTATCAACCGCGCTCAACTCGAAGTTGGAGACATTAACAAAGTTCGGAAAGATTTAACCAGAATGCTGAAAAACACGAATAATAAAGAATATATCGATCAGATTTATTATTCACTTGGAAATACCTATCTGCAACGTGGTGACACGGCAAAAGCTATTGTAAATTACAAACTTTCAATTGAAAAGAGCACCCGCAACGGACTTGATAAAGGCTTAACGTTGATTACTTTGGGCGATATTTATTACAAAAAGCGCAATTATGTAGCCGCACAACCCTGTTATGATGAAGCCGGGAAAATTATTTCGAACGAAAATGAAGATTATGGTCGTGTAACGCGACTTGGTGAAACTTTAGGCGAACTGGTTACTCAAAATGATGTTGTGCTTTTACAGGACAGCTTGCAACGTTTGTCTGCCCTAACTGAAAGTCAACGACTCGCGGTTGTAAATAAAATAATTGAGAAATTGAATGCCGATGAAAAAGCAGCTGCAGAAAAAGTACAAAAAGATGCTCAAGACGTACTCAACGAGAATGAAATGACTATGCCTCCGATTGGCATGAATACACCGGGTGGAACAGGCGACTGGTATTTTTACAATCCTGATATTGTTCGGAGTGGTCAGGCGGAATTTCAAAAAAAATGGGGAAGACGCAAGCTCGAAGACAATTGGCGGCGAGCCAGCAAGTCTGCTTCAATTTTTACAGAAGAATCGAATACAGCCACAACCAAACCCGCTGAACTGAAAAATGATTCGACCGGAACCGGAACAGTTGCCAAAAGCGAAGAAATTTCGGATAGTAAAAATCCTGAATTCTATCTGAAACAAATTCCGGTAACTCCGGCGCAAATTAAAAAGTCGAATGAAGATATAGCAACTGCTTTATTTGCAATGGGTCAGATTTATAAAGACAAAATTGAAGATTATCCACTGGCAATCAGCACATTTAAAGAATTTATTCGTAGATTTAGCACTGACGAACGTGTTCCGGATGCTTATTTTCAAATGTATTTGATTGAGATTAAAAACGGGAATCAATCAGAAGCTGATTTTTACAGGAATAAGCTGATTATGGATTTTCCAAAATCAAAGTATTATGAAATTCTGTCGCAACCGGATTATGCCAACCGGATGGAACGAATGTATCACGAACAGGATTCGGTTTACAACCTGACTTACAAAGCTTATAATGCCAATGACTTTAATTCGGTTTTTAAGAATGTAGATTATATACGAAAAAACTATCCGTTCTCAACTTTAATGCCTAAATTTTTGTTTTTAAATGCATTAAGCATTGGTAAAACAGAATCGCCTGAAAAATTCAGAACAGCACTTGATAGTTTGGTTACAAATTATCCGCAAAGTGATGTCAGTTCTATGGCGAAAGACATCATGGCTTTGATTAAACAAGGAAAAGAATCGAAAACCGGCACGACGAGTGGAACTTTACTGGCACGAAGGGAAGAATCGACAAAAGCGGAAATAAACGAAATTTCGCCACAACAATTTTCTGCTGACAAAGATGGGAAGCACAGGATTCTGTTTATTTGCAACGATTCACTACCTGCTGTGAACAAGTTGCAATATAATATTGCTTCGTTCAATTTCTCGCGGTTTCTGATTAAAGATTTTGATTTAGTAATCAACAAAATGGATAGCACGCAATTTGCATTGTCAGTTACTAATCTTGAATCGTATGACGAAGCACAATGGTATTTGAATTCATTAAATTCTGATGAATCGGTTACATCTTTTATAAACAATATGCATGTTCAGAAAGTTATTATTTCAGAGAATAATTATGCGCTCTTACGGACGTCGTTAAGTTTGAATGATTATCTTGCATTTATTTCCAACCCGAATAACACAAAACCGAATGTTCAGCTTGCTTCGACCAAAACAACAAAAAAGCCTGAATCGTCTGTCATAAAGGAAGTAAAAAACACGAATGTTGCTGCGAATACAATTAAATCAACTGAAATAAAAACTGAGAATAATCAACAGAAGACTATAGAGGAACCATTTGATAAACAGGAAATTAAAACAGAAAAAGTGGGAGAAAAACCTGTTGATAAAACAGAACAAGGCAATACTCCAGTTTCGAAACCGATTGAAGTTCCGGCTAAAAAAGAACCTGAACCTGTAAAAGTTCAGCCAAAAGTGGAAGAAGTTCCATTATTTAAAGGTTTATATGGATATCGGGCAACCGAACCGCATTTCATAGCAGTTGATGTACTTTCAGGGACTTTTGACTTTGAAAAAGTAAAAGCAGTTTTCAATACCTATAATTCTCAGAATTATGGCGTTATGAATTTGAAAGTTTCACTGGAAAGTGTTGGTAAACAACAGGTAATAATTATTGGAAGTTTTAATGATGCGCAAGTTGCAAAATCATATTTGCTTCGTATGGTAAAAGAAAAAACTTTATTTGATGGATTGAAAGGAACTGATTACCGAAATCTGGTAGGTTCGCAGAAAAATCTGAATGTTGCGATGCAGCAAAGTTCGTTAAACACGTACTTTGAATTTATGCAGCAATATTATTTGAAATAAAGCCCTACCAACCTCCCCAAAAAGGGATTTTGATGAAGGCTTATTGAAATTTATTATTAACAAAACTAATTTAAAGTCCCTTATCGGGGGATTAAGGGGGCTGAAAACATGAAAAAAGACCGCATACTTTGGGCTGACGACGAAATTGATTTGTTGAGTCCTTACATTTTATTTCTCGAAGAAAAAGGATACGAAGTGGTAACGGCTACCAACGGAAAAGATGCCGTTGAACTCTGCCAGAAAGAAACCTTCGATATTATTTTCCTGGACGAAAATATGCCGGGACTCAGTGGATTGGAAGCTTTAGCCTTGATTAAAGATATTGATCCGAATGTGCCAATGGTGATGATTACCAAAAGCGAGGAAGAAAACATCATGAACATGGCAATCGGCAGTAAGATAGCCGATTATCTGACCAAACCGGTTAATCCGAGTCAGATTTTACTGACATTAAAGAAAAATATTCATAAAAAAGAAATTGTTTCGGAACATACCACTTCAGTTTATCAATCTCAATTCGGACGCATTGGCATGCAAATCAACGACTCACTGACCTATGATGATTGGGTAGAAGTTTATAAAAAGTTGGTTTATTGGGAATTGGAACTTGCCGAAACCGATAGCGGAATTGATGAAATGTTCGGAATGCAAAAAACCGATGCGAACAACACATTTACCAAATTCATAAAAAATAATTATCAAAGTTGGTTTGAACATCCCGAAACCCGACCTTTGATGAGTCCTGATTTATTCAAAACCAAGGTTTTTCCTTTGTTAGACAAAGGTGAAAAGGTGTTTTTTATTTTGGTCGATAATTTCCGTTACGATCAATGGAAAATGATTCGCGAAATGTTGAGTGAATTTTTCCAGTTCGACGATGAAGGTATGTATTGTAGTATGTTACCAACTGCAACCCAGTATGCCCGAAATGCAATATTCTCAGGGCTTTTACCATTACAGATTCAGCAAATGTTTCCCAATTTATGGATAGAAGAGGAAGACGATGAAGGAAAAAATTTATATGAAAAGGATTTGTTACAAACAATGTTTGATCGCTACCGTAAAAACTACACGTTTTCGTATCATAAAATTAATGATTCGAATTCATGTGAACGTTTAATCGAACAATTACCAAGAATAGATGGTAATCAACTGAACGTTTGCGTTTTGAATTTTATTGATATGTTGTCGCATGCCCGAACCGAATCGAAAATGATGCGTGAGTTGGCTAATGATGCGAAAGCTTATCGTTCATTGACGCTTTCGTGGTTTAAACATTCGGCAACTTACGATTTATTTAAAGCTATTGCACATCGTGGTTATAAAGTTGTTTTCACAACCGACCATGGAACAATTCAGGTAAACAATGCCATTAAAGTAATCGGTGATAAAAATACGAATGTAAATCTGCGCTATAAAGTTGGTAAAAATCTGAGTTATAATAAAAAAGAAGTTTTTGAAATCACAAAACCATCGGTTGTTGGTCTTCCAAGTCCGAATGTGAGTTCAGCTTATATTTTTGCTACCAAAGATGACTTTTTCGCTTATCCGAATAATTATAATTATTATGTGAGTTATTATAAAAACACATTCCAGCATGGTGGAGTTTCATTGGAAGAAATGTTGATTCCGCTGGTGGTAATGCAACCGAAATAAAAACGGCCCTCAACCCCTAAAGGGGAGTTGAATTAGAACAACTTACAACTTCTTTAAATATGAAATTAGAAAATGACAAAAGTAACTCCAATTCCCCTTTAGGGGTTAGGTGTAAATCTTTTACAAACGTCAAAGACCTTGGAAATATGCAGGACGCAATTAAAGAGGCATTAGAAATAAAGAAAAATCGTTTTGCGTACAAGCAAATTGGTGAAAATAAAACACTTTTAATGGTGTTTTTCAATTCTAGTTTGCGTACTCGTTTGAGTACACAAAAAGCGGGAATGAATTTAGGAATGAACACCATGGTTTTGGATGTTAATGCAGGAGCTTGGAAGTTGGAAACTGAACGAGGAGTAATTATGGACGGCGACAAACCCGAACATATTCTGGAAGCGATTCCGGTTATGGCCAGTTATTGCGATGTGATCGGCGTTCGTGCATTTGCTCAGTTTGAAAACAAAGAATTTGATTATCAGGAAACGATTATCAATCAATTCATTCAATATTCCGGCAAACCTGTTTTTAGTATGGAATCAGCTACAATGCATCCACTTCAAGCTTTTGCGGATTTAATTACCATTGAAGAATACAAAAAAACAGCTCGTCCGAAAGTTGTTCTAACCTGGGCACCACATCCAAAAGCTTTACCACAGGCAGTTCCAAATTCATTTGCTGATTTTATGAACGAAGCGGATGTGGATTTTGTGATTACACACCCCGAAGGTTATGAACTGGCTGAAAAATTTGTTCGTGGAGCACGTGTTGAATATGACCAAATGAAAGCATTTGAAAATGCTGATTTCATTTATGCAAAAAATTGGGCGGCTTACCAAGATCCGAATTATGGAAAAATCCTGAGTTCTGACCGGTCATGGACAGTTAGTGATCGTCAAATGGCTGTGACCAATAACGCTTATTTCATGCATTGCCTACCGGTTCGTCGCAATATGATCGTAACCGACGAAGTGATTGAAAGTCAACAATCAATCGTCATTCCTGAAGCCGCGAACCGCGAAATATCAGCTCAGGTTGTAATTAAACGATTACTAGAATGACCCCAAAATCCCCTAAAGGGGACTTTGGTTGTTCTAAACTAAATTAAATTATTAATCAAAACTAACTTAACTCCCCTTTAGGGGATGGGGGTCATCATGAATTTAGAACAAGTTATCGCTTCCATTCGAAACGTACCGGATTT
The DNA here is from genome assembly GCA_038244215.1 of Bacteroidales bacterium. Classification (GTDB taxonomy): domain Bacteria; phylum Bacteroidota; class Bacteroidia; order Bacteroidales; family Paludibacteraceae; genus Paludibacter. The sequence goes on along the minus strand of JBBRTR010000060.1, from coordinate 8,688 downwards.
TCCGAAACCCGGAATTTTATTTAAAGATATAACTACGGCAATGAAAGATGCCGAAGTGCTTCGTTTCATTGCAGATGAATTATATGAATATTACAAAGACAAAGGAATCACTAAAGTAGTTGGCGTAGAAAGTCGCGGATTTGTGTTGGGGAGCATACTGGCTTACAAACTTGGTGCAGGATTTGTATTGTTGCGTAAACCTGGAAAACTTCCTGCAGAAACTTATAAAGTGAATTATGAACTCGAATACGGGACTGATTCCCTTGAAATTCACAAAGACTCCATTGAGGAAAGCGACGTTGTACTGTTGCATGACGATTTACTGGCAACCGGCGGAAGTGCCAATGCTGCATTAAAATTGCTTGAAAATTTTACACACAACGGCATTTATGTGAGTTTTCTAATCGAATTGGAGTTTTTAAACGGTCGTCCACGGTTACAAGGTGCTGTTGATATTCATTCATTGATTAAATTTTAAAAACCCCCTAAATCCTCCAATAGGGGACTTTAAAGATGTTTCTTACAATTATACAATATGATTAATATTAAAGATACTAATTTTAGTTCCTCTCCTTTGGAGAGGGTTAGGGAGAGGTTAACAATTATAAAGGTTGGCGGAAAAATCGTAGAAGAACCACAAAGTTTAAAGCAATTACTTTTTGATTTTTCAAAAATTGAAGGTCATAAGGTTTTGGTTCATGGTGGCGGTCGCTCAGCAACAGCTATTGCTGCCAAACTCGGAATTGAAAGTAAAATGGTAAATGGTCGACGTATCACCGACGAAGAAACGTTGAAAGTGGTTACCATGGTATATGGTGGTTTAGTGAACAAACAAATTGTTGCCGGATTGCAAGCGATGGGTGTAAATGCACTTGGTTTAACAGGAGCTGATTTGAATTACATGCGTTCTGAAAAAAGACCGATTGCAGAAGTTAATTATGGATTTGTAGGCGATGTGAAAGAAGTAAATGCCGGAATTCTGGCTGATTTGATTGCGAAAGATGTAGTTCCGGTTTTGGCACCTTTAACTCACGATAAAGCTGGTAATTTATTAAATACAAATGCGGACACCATTGCCGGAGAGGCTGCAAAAGCTTTAGCAAAATATTTTGACGTAACTTTGGTTTATTGTTTTGAGAAAAAAGGCGTACTTATGGATGAAAGCGATGATGAAAGTGTGATTTCAAAACTTACTCCGGAACTTTTTGAAAAATATAAATTCGAAGGAATTATCAATGGTGGCATGATTCCAAAATTGGAGAATTCTTTTGAAGCCATTCATGCCGGTGTAAAACAAGTGGTTATTACTCGGGCAGATTTACTGAATTCTAATAAAGGTACAACAATTACAAATTGATTCAACATGAAAGGATTAACATCAATATTTATTAGTTTATTCGCATTGATAAGCATGACGAATGCCCAGCAAGAAATCAAATTGTATCCGAACGGGGCAAAAGAAAGTAACGGAATTACTACACAAGAAAAATACCGCGATCCTGAGTTTTTAATGGACATTTCGGACCCGAGAATGTATGCATATCCTGCCTCAAAGGAAAATAATTGTGGTACCGCCGTTGTAATTTGTCCGGGTGGTGGTTACAGTGGTGTATCGCAAATAAAGGAAGGTTCTGAGTTTGCTAAATGGTTTAACGAACTTGGCGTATCTGCTTTTGTTTTGTATTATCGTATGCCAAACGGACATTACAAAATTCCTCTTGAAGATGCTCAAAGAGCATTAGAAATTATTCATAAACGTGCTAAAGAATGGAATATCGATGCAACTAAAATTGGAATCATGGGTTTTTCTGCCGGCGGTCATTTAGCTTCAACGGTTGGAACTCATTTTAAAAAGAAAATTGACAGACCGGCATTTATGATTTTAGCTTATCCGGTTGTAACCATGTTGGATCTGACTCACAAAGGTTCGAGAAACAATCTGCTAGGTAAAAACCCTTCGGAAGAACTTAAAACTCTTTATTCAAACGAATTACAGGTTACGAAAAAAACGCCACCAACTTTTATAGTTCATGCCACTGACGACAAAACCGTTCCGATTCAAAACAGTTTTCAGTTGTATAAAGCATTACAGGATAAAAAAATTGTGGCCGAATTAGATACGTTTGCTGTAGGCGGACATGGTTTTGGAATGCGGAAACGTGGAATTCCGGTCGATAATTGGCCTGATTTATTGAAAACCTGGTTGAAAAAACAGAAATTAATCAATTAATATGTTTTCAGAAGAAACAAACGATGCAGTAGCATTACTCCAACAATTAATTGCGATTCCTTCATTCAGCAGAGAAGAAGCGGCTGTAGCCGATTTTCTGGAAAGGTATATCGAAATTAAAGGATATGTAGTTTCTCGAAAAAGAAATAATATATGGCTGCTAAGTACCGGATTTGATGGCACACGTCCGACAATTTTGCTGAATTCACATATCGACACAGTAAAACCTGTTGCAGGTTGGCTGCGTGATCCTTTTATGCCAACCATTGACAATGGAAAACTTTTCGGTTTGGGAAGTAATGATGCAGGAGCAAGTGTTGTCAGTCTGTTACAGACTTTTTTTTCACTAACACAAAAGCAACAGGCTTATAATCTTATATTTGCGGCCAGCGCCGAAGAAGAAATTTCAGGAATCAATGGAATGGAAAGTTTGCTGCATGAATTACCCAAAATTGATTTTGCCATCGTGGGCGAACCGACCGGTATGCATCTGGCAGTAGCTGAAAAAGGATTGATGGTTTTGGATTGCACATGCACTGGAAAAGCAGGTCATGCAGCCCGAAATGAAGGAGAAAATGCAATTTATAAAGCTATTGAAGCTATTGATTGGTTTCGCAATTATCAGTTTGAAAAACAAAGCGATTTGCTCGGGCCGGTAAAACTGACCGTAACGCAAATCAATGCTGGTACTCAACATAACGTTATTCCAGATAAATGTTCGTTTGTGGTGGATGTACGAAGCAATGAAATGTATAGCAATGAAGAAATTCTGGCAGAAATTCGTTCAAAAGTTGATTGTGATGTTCAGGCACGCTCCACACGTTTGAGTTCAACCGCCACGCCATCAGATCATCCGGTTGTAAAACGTGCTCAGGAACTAAATCGAAATATTTTTGGCTCACCTACTCTATCCGATCAGGCTTTAATGCAGTTTCCAAGCGTAAAAATTGGTCCGGGCAATTCAGCAAGATCACATTCCGCAGATGAATTTATTCGGATAAAAGAAATTGAAGAGGCGATTGAAATTTATGTACAATTGTTGGATGAATTGACGGTTTAATCAACTATAAATCCACAAGTTGCACAAATGGGTTCGACGATTTTGCGTTGTTCGAATCCTTTTTTTATGTCTTTTGCACGATCGGTTTGAAGAATATCCGCTAAATTTTCGCTAAACACATTTCCCAACAACATATTGGCATCCGCATCTAGGCAACACGGAACAACTTGTCCATCAGCTAGAATAGCGATATGATCACGAAGCGCGTAACATGTTTTTTGAGTTTGCGTTCCTTCCGTAGTATTATCAGGCCAATCAAAACGTGGAGCTCGTTGCAAAAAAATATGATCGGCTAATTTTAAGCCGTTTCTAATTGATTTATCTTCGAAAATATCTGTAGAAAGTTTGAATTTTTCAGCAATTTTATCCAGACAAAACTCGTTGAATTTAGAACTTGAAGCCACTCCTGAATTCCACAAACGCAGGTTGACATAGGTTTTTTCAGCTGCAAAGTCAGCATATTCAAAAATTGAATTTAGATAATCTTCCCATTTTTCGGGAACAATATTTTCTTCTGCATCGTGCAACGAAATATTGATTTGTCGAATAGAATGTTTCAACAATATTTCCTTTTTTCTTTCAATTAATCCACCGTTGGTTGTGATGTTGATATTCAGATCGTTAGTTTCAGCAATTTTCAGGAATTCTTCCAATTGCGGATGCAAAAGCGGTTCGCCCAACACGTGCAGATAAATATAATCAGTAAAAGGTCGAATTTTTTCTACAACAACGACAAACTCTTCCGTTGACATAAACTTTGTTGCTCGTGCCGTTTTAAAACAAAAGCTGCAATCGAAATTGCAGCTATTCGTTATTTCAATATATATTTTTTTGAATTTCAATTAATTGGGTTTCTAAAATCAATAATATTATGAATAGACAAAATTCCAACCACTTCTTCAGCTTCATTTATAACTGTCAATGTTGTTATTTTGTTTAAATCCATCATTTCCAGCGCTTCAGTCAGTAATTCATCTTGTGCAATTTTCTTAAATCCATGTGTCATAAAATCGGCAGCCGTGAGATTTTTCAATTCGTCAAACTTCTGAATGGCACGGCGAATATCTCCGTCCGTAATAATTCCGGTAGCTTCATTTTCTGAATTATAAACCATAGTCATGCCAAGTCGTTTATTACTTACTTCGTAAATAACATCTTTGAAAAGTGTTGTTTCAAAGACTTTAGGAACATCGGTAAACATTTCATCTTTCACGCGCGAAATCAATCGGCGACCCAATGCACCACCGGGATGGTAAAGAGCATAATTTTCTGCTTTGAAACCGCGACGTTCCATTAAACAAATCGTCAGAGCATCACCCATGACCAATAAAGCCGTAGTTGAAGTTGTGGGGGCTAAATCCAACGGACAAGCTTCTTTTGTAACTCCCACAAACAAAACTAATGCTGCTTCTTTGGCTAATACTGAATGTGGATTTCCCGTCATTGCAATCAATTTGCAACCGATTTTTTTTAAAGGAGCAATCACATTCACAATTTCAGTCGAACTTCCGCTATTGGAAATTAAAAGGACAATGTCGTTTTTGCTGACCATTCCTAAATCACCGTGCATGGCTTCGGAAGCATTTACAAAAATGGATGGAGTTCCTGTGGAAGCAAGTGATGACGATATTTTATGACCAATAATACCGGTTTTCCCGACACCCATGATAACTAATTTAGCTTTGGAGCTGTAAATCAGTTCTACAATTTCATTTATTTCGGGACCAATCTTTCCAGCTAACTTTTGAAGTTCGCCAATTTCCTGATTGAAAATCTCTTTTGAACGAGTAATAAAGTCCATATTTATTTTCTCCTTTAGGAGTTAGGGATTCTTTTGATTATCATTTCAACAAATTCTCTCACGCAACCATCTCCCCCTTTTTTCTTCATTTGTATGATTCCAGGGATATTTTTTATTGCATCCAGCGCATCGGCCGGACAAGCCGCCAAACCAACGGATGAAAGTAATTCAAAACAATTAATATCATCACCAATGTAAGCCACTTCAGCAAGTGAAATTCCTTCTTTTTCACAAATTTCTTTTACCGCAGCCAATTTTCCACCTTCTCGTTTTCCCTGATACAGATAATCAAGTTTCAGTTTATTGAATCGACGTTCAACCAGTTTTGTGTTTTCGGAAGTTATTATTCCGGTTTTTATTCCTTTTTCGCGAATTAGCTGCAATCCCATTCCGTCGTGAGTATTGAATTTTTTCAGTTCATCGCCGGCTTCAGAATAATACATTCCTGCATCTGTCAAAACACCGTCAACGTCAGTAAGTAAAAGTTTTATTTTAGTTGGTAGTTGGCAGTTTATAGTTGGCAGTTTATAGTCGACAGATTCTTGATTCTTGGCTCTTGGCTCTTGGCTCTGAATTCCTTTAGTTATATTATCTATCAAAATAGCTTGTTCCAAAATTCCTTTTATTTTCGATAAATGAATTTGATTTGGTCCATCGCTAAAAGCATGATCCGGATCGGGATGAACCTCTGCAAAAATAGCATCAACACCAACTGCAAGAGCTGCACGCATTAAATATGGCACCATTTCACGATTTCCACCAGTCGAAGTGCCTTGTCCTCCTGGCTTTTGAACAGCATGTGTTGCATCAAAAACCACAGGAAAACCATAGCTTCGCATTTCAACCAAACCGGTCATGTCAACCACCAGATTGTTGTAACCGAAACTCGATCCACGCTCACAAAGAAGGATATTTTCGTTGCCTGAATCACGTAATTTGTCTATCACATTTTTCATATCCCAAGGTGCCATGAATTGTCCCTTTTTTACGTTAACAATTTTGCCTGTTTTTGCAGCAGCAACCAATAAATCGGTTTGACGGGAAAGAAAAGCGGGAATCTGAAGCATATCAGCCACTTTTGCAACTTCGGCACACTGCCAGCTTTCATGAACGTCAGTGATTATGGGAAGGTCGAGTTCGGTTTTAACCCGTTGTAGAATTTGTAAACCGCGTTCCAATCCAACTCCGCGTGGAGCTTTAACAGAAGTACGATTCGCTTTATCGAAAGATGATTTGAAAATCAAATAGACATTCAGTTCTTCGCATATTTCTTTGAGTTTTGCGGCCACTTGCATTGTCATTTCTTCCGATTCGATGGCACATGGTCCGGCAATCAGCACAAACCGATTATTCCCACCAATTTCAAAGCGGTTTAGTACATTTATTTTGCGGGTTTCAACCATTTGATCAATTTTCAATTAATCAATTTTCAATTTTCAATTTCCTATAAATGGTAATTGAGAATTGGAAATTGGAAATTAGCTTTCATACACTCTTACCCAATCAACTTCCAGATTTCCGGTTGTTCCTCTTTGTTTCTCTGAAATGAATGAATTGAATGACATGTACATGTATTCTTTTGGAATGTTACTTGACGTACGGTAAACTTCAAGATTATTTATCATCCAAATTAATTCTTTCTCTGTCCAGATCAGTGTGTAAATAAAATACTGATAAGGATTTATACCTTTGATTTTAATTCCATCAACTAAATTTTTATTCGCATTTCCAAGTGTAATGGATTTTCCATTATAGTGAAAAATGTTGATGTGCGGTAGTTTTGAATCTGCTCCCAACCAAAATGCATGATGAATTTTACCCGTACAACGGATTTTAGCTCTAAAAACACCGGTTTTCTTACGGAAAGCGTCGGCGGTTTGAAGCACATCGGATGTAAAATTGAATTCCTTTTCGATAAATCCCTTTTGCGGATGCCAGGTTCGTGCTGTTATTTTTTCATGTTTGGTGGCAATTTTCAAAATTCCTTCCTCGACTGAAACATTCTGTCCTGAATTATTAGCCTGTTTTTCATTATGAAATGAATGTACATTGATTAAAGCCGGACTTTTGTAATGAAATCCAAAATTCCAATGTGATTTATCGAGTGAATTCCAGTCAAATTCATCCTGAAACACAAGTTTCATGGATTTATATTTTTCAAAACGATCCGGTTTTTCATTGTTGTAAAATACAATATCCGGGTTTTTTGCCAGTTCATAAAAACGTTGTTCCACCTTGTATTCTTCGGTGGTTTGCCAACGTTTTTCATTGTACCAGAATTCATTAGCTTTAATAAATTCAGGTGACGAGATTTTGATTTTTAGCAGTTCAAACTCTTTGATAATGTATGAATCATAAAAGCGAACATAAGTTTTATAGGCTTTCGAATGCTCAAATTCTTTATATCTCCGAAGTGTTTCCGAAGCTTTTATTTGTTTTTTATCACCCAATAGCTCAAATTCAGGCGTTGTTTTGAAATTCAGATACTTTGTCAGATTCTCAGAACCTAAAACATGATAATATAAACGGATAGCTGATGAATTTTCGGTCTTTTTGAATTTAATGCTGTTACGGTATTCCTCTGTATCTTTATATTTTCTATTTTGAAGTGTTTTTTTATTTTCCTGGAATTTAGCAGACTTAACTACATGAAAAAGTTTCTTGTATTCAGCAAGTTCGACTGATTTTTCAACTTCAGCGTACCGTTTCATAGCCTGAATTAATTCGGCTTCATTTTTTTCCAGTTTTGCGGTTGGAGTTATCCCTCCAAGCATTTTTTTCCAAAACAAATTCATAACAATATTTATTATGAGGTTTTTAATGTCAAATTAATTAACTCCAAACAATGATTAATGTCTTGTGCGATAATCGGTTTGTATTTTTCAACTTGAGGGATGAAAGCTTCATTACGCATCAATTCAATCTGTTTTAAGAAAGAATCGTAAAATCCATCTTGATTCACAATGATTATCGGCTTTTTGTGTTCTCCAACAACTCCCGAAGCAACTATATCGAACAGTTCATCCAACGTTCCATAACTTCCAGGCAAAACAACAAACACATCTGATTTTTCTTTCATCAATGCTTTCCGCTCGCTCATTGTCTGAACTTTGTAAAGTTCGGTTGGCAACAAACTCTGGCGATTCATTTTGATAACTGCAAATGGAATTACACCGATAATATTTCCGTTTTTGCTTTTAACCCCTTCAGAAACCGAATCCATCAAACCACCGGTCGCACCGCCATAAACCAGTGTGTTTCCACCGTCGGCAATCATTTCTCCAAGCCGAAATGCCTCTTTTTTATACTGATCTGCAATGTTGTTACTCGATGAACAGAAAACGGCTATATTCATTAATTTTCAATTTTCAATTTTTCAATTTCCAATTATTTTCTTTGATAATTGGAAATTGATTAATTGGTAATTTTATTAAGCATCAATTTTCGCGTAAGTCGCGTTTTGTTCGATAAATGCCCTACGTGGAGCCACATCATCGCCCATCAACATGGAGAAAACGTGGTCGGCCGATGCAGCATTTTCAATATCAATCTGACGCAAAGTCCGGTGTTCAGGATTCATTGTAGTATCCCACAATT
>JBBRTR010000059.1:0-17278 GCA_038244215.1 Bacteroidales bacterium | reverse complement strand
TATATATCTTGAGCCACCAAATCCTTTTGGAGCACCTCCATGTTGATTTTCAAGTACACTGATAGGACCCGGAAATGCAGGATTTAGACCAACTGTCCAACCTGTTGGATAAGTAGTACTCTCAAAATCAGCAAAAACGATTGCTTCATCAGTTATTTTTAGCATTGAAGCTCCTTTCAATTCAAGAAAAGGAGTTTTAACCATTGAATTACCCTGAAAACCATTTGGAATTATAATATTTATTCCTTCATTGTCTGCTGAAACTGCCTGAGGATAAGCCCAAGCTTCGCCTCCATATTGCGAAAACACATAATTAGTCCACCATTTATTAGTTGGAAGCGGTTTATGACGAGCATTCTCGTGTAGGTAAAGATTATTCCAATTATCCTTGAACCAACGATAATTTTTTGCAAAATATCCATCTTCGTCTAACACGCTCGCAGGCGGATATTCGGCATAACTGCCTGCTCCTAACTGAATCGCATTCTGAGAAAAAAGTTGAATACCTAAAAACAAAAAGAGGAATAAAAATATTGGTGATTTCATAAAAACTGATTTAAAGGGTATTATGATCCGAAACGGAGAAACTGTTCTATTTTATTGTATATTTTACAAGATCAAAATCGACATCTTTTCCATCATCCACTATTAATTTGAAAAAATAGGTTCCTGACTTCATATCTGCTGCTGACAACTTAATAGTTTGTGAATTTTTTAGGACCAGACTTGTTGGTCCGGCAATTTGCTTCCATTGGTATGTAAGCTTGTCCTTCTTGTCTTTGTCTGTACTTTTTGATGCATCCAACACAATTTCATCTTCTTTTTCCGTATGAACGGTAGCTTTTGCAACAGGAATCCGATTAGAGGATTTCAAAAGTTTACCCTCTACATTTACGGTATAGAAAGAAGAACCATATTCAGTAGCACGTTGTACACAGTTGATTTTAAGAAAGCGGAAATTGTATTTTTTGTTCAAAGGAATAAGACTCTTTCCTCCGATAAAATTATCATTATTGTAAATGGTCTGCCATGTTTCATTGTCACTTGACACTTGAATATTAAATTTTCGCGCAAAGGCACCTTCCCAATCAATGATAACAGAATCGGGTGAAACACGATGTTGCAGATCCAGCAACCACCATTCATTATCTTTGAAGGCCGATGACCAGCGAGTTTTCCCATCGCCGTCCACTGCCATTCCTCCATCGGTAAAAGTAGATTCCACACCCGAAGTTGTTGTTGGTTTCATAAAAGCCAAATCGGTTTGACTTGTAAAATTCGATACATTAATTTCAAATTCTTTCGCATTGGAGCCATCTGTATTTCCAACAAATACTTTAAAAATATACTTCCCGGCTTTTTTAAAATTTACTAGAGTTACCGCTGATGTAGGATCATTTATTTCGGCTTTTGCAGGTCCTGAAAGTTGCGTCCATCGATACGACAATACCTCCCGTTTCAGTGGATTTCCTGACCTGGACGCGTTTAGAATTGTTTTTGCAAACGGTAGGGTAAGTTGATTTTCAACCGGTTCTAACAGTATTGTTGGAAATTGTTTTAGAATTTTCCCGTTCACTTCCACTTCATACATCGAATACTTATTCGTGTTCTCGCTTACTTTTGTCCCTTCAAACATCGAAATTTTAAGGTAGCGTGTTTCTACAGAAGGTATCGCAAAAGTTTCTGTTCCGCCGGAACCATTTGTTTTAGTAGTCAACAATGTCCATTTTAGGCCATCCAACGAAGACTCTATTGTATATTTCTTTGCAAAGTCATTGCCACAAACCAATGAAATATTGTTGATTTTGGCAATAAGCGATAAATCAATCATGACAATTTCGTTTTTTATAGCCGATGATTCCCAACTGCTAGAATAATCACCATCCAACATCAAACTTCCATTGTTTGTACCACTTACCGATTGGGTTACGACTGACTTTCTATAGGCAAGATTCGAAAGAGAAGGATCAAGATGGGGATCAAAAATTTCAAACGACCGACTAAAACTATTGTTCGTTGTATCCCATTCCTCCTTGCTGTAGGTAATTTCGGCAGACAAAGTTGTTTTTTCAATGGTATTTCCCATCCAAGTTCCCTTCGATGCAATTAACTGCACTTGTCCGGGAGCTATTACCGTACTAACATTATCTGTCGAAACAGCTACTGAATTATCGATATTGAAGTTGATACTATAAGAGGCGTTTGTAGGAGCATTGCCCTGATTTTTCACTAATGCATAAAAGCTAACTTCCTGTCCTTTTATCGGATATCGTGGCATAGTGTAAATCTGGGTAATTTTCAAATCAGGTTTGAGTTCGCCAGTGCTAATATTAATTGCTTTTTCAAGTACCAATTTATCCGACGAACCACCCACTTTCAGGGTAAAATTACCGGTTTGAGTTTCGTATTGTGCTCCGTTCCAATAATAAAAATCGTCGGCACTAAGGGTAAATCGAACCGTCTTTGTTTCTTGAGGATTTAATGCGATTCGTGAAAAGCCCCGTAATTGTTTTTTAGGCATCCAAAGCTCTTTTGAAGAAGGGCAACTCAAGTACAACTGAACAACCTCCTCACCTTTTACCAAACCTGTATTTTTGACATCAACACTTATAAACAGGGGTTGTCCGGCTTTTGAAGTTAAAGGAACCTCAAGGTTTTTATACTCAAAAGTGCTATAACTTAATCCATATCCAAAAGCAAATTCAGGTTTAATATTATTCTCATCGAACCAACGATAGCCTGCGTCCATATTTTCTTCAAACTTACGGAAAACATCTTCGTCCCACGAAGGTAAATCCGAGTCATTTTTAGGCATTGTAACAGGCATTTTTGCTCCAGGATTATAATCGCCAAAAATCACATCTGCAATAGCTGCACCTGCTTCCTGTCCAGCATAAAACGAATAAACCAATCCCTTAATATTGGATATGCTTTTGTTTAAACTGCAAACACCTCCACTTTGTATCACAACCACGAGGTTTGGATTTACTTTTGCTAATTCATTGATTAAGTCTTGTTGTTCCCCGGGTAATACGGTTGATTCACCTTTTCTATCTGTTCCCCAACTAAAGCCTTCACCCTCCTGAGTGGCATCCAAACCTCCGGCAAAAATTACTACATCGCATTTAGCAGCCAAAGTCTTTGCTTCAGCAAATCCGGCAACGTTATTAGAATTTACATCGCAGCCTTTTGCATAGAAAATGTTAGATTTATCTATTTTCGATTCAATACCTTCCAACACCGAAATGGAATAAGGCGGGAAAGTTTCGCTACTGCCAAAACAGTTTAAATTTTCACCCATTGCATTTGGTCCAATTACAGCTACTTTTATAGCAGTTTTTTTCAAAGGAAGAATCGGATTCCCAAGTTTATTTTTTTCATTTTTCAACAGGATAACTGATTTTTGAGCAGCTGACATATTTACAGCATTAATGGATGTTGTTTTTGCTAATTTTTCAGTTTCGTGAGGATGATAATCGGTTAAACCACTAAGAATTTTTGTTTTTAACACGTGCTTCACAGCTTTGTTCAGCTCATCGATCGTAACTTCCCCACTTTCCACTAAGCCCGGTAAATCCTGAGCATATTTGTTAGAACCCATACAAATATCAGTTCCTGCTTTAATGGCTTTTTTCGAATCAAAAATGGCGTCCCAATCGGAAACTACATAAAAAGGATAACCCCAACGGTTGCGTAAAATGGTGGATAGCATCAGTTCACTTTCGCAACATTTATCACCATTCATTAAATTATAGGCACCCATCAAACTCATTACTCCTGCTTCTTGAACCACGGTTCTGAAATTATATCCACCAAAATCCATCAACCAACGATCAGAACATAAAACATTCATATGATGCCGGTTAAGTTGCTTTGATTCTCCCATAAAATGTTTTACGGTGGCAATTGTTGGCGTTTTCTGAATTCCTATGGTAACTGCTTTTCCAATATGTCCTGCCAGATATGGATCTTCACCACTGGTTTCGGCTGATCGACCACCGCGCGGATCTCTACAAATATCGATGCACGGACCCAATTGCTGATTTCGGTTAAACGCTAGAAATTCCCAACCCATTGCTTCACCAACCTGCTGAGAAATAGCTTCGTCCCAAGTAGCCGCCATAGCTATTCCGGTGGGGAATGCCGTAGCCGTACGGTCGAATCGTTCACCCGCAAACCTTACTCCGTGAGGCCCATCGTCCATTTTAAAACCCGGAATATTTAATCTTTCGTTCGTAGGAGTTCCACCAAAACTATTATTAATAAGTTGGTCGATTTTCTCTCTGGTAGTCATGGCATCCACCAATTCATTAATTCGTTTGTCCAAAGGAGACTGAGCTTGAATGTTGAACATGACCATAAGCAAAATAAAAAATGTAAATACCCTGTGTTCTGTGTGTTTTAATACCATATCTGTTGTTTTTTTTTACAAAAAGAAAAGTTTTTGATATGTTTTAATTGCATACCAATAAAATAATATTGTTTTTAGCGCAAACGATATTGACATTATTTTTTTACAATGTGTGCCGTTTTTATCTGATTTCTATCAGTGAAAAGTCTGATACAATATAAGCCCGCAGGAATTCCGGAGAATGACACAGTGTTAGCTGAATTTTTCAGATTTTTAATCAATACTCCTCTCATATCATACAGTTGGATTGCATTTACTTTTTGATTTGAAAGATTGGTGATTATCAATGTCTCACCAACAGGATTAGGATAAAATTCAATATCATCCAAGTTAATTTCATCAACTTTTGTATTTGATTCCGAAATTACTTTTACAACATCAAAGTCAACATCTTTTCCATCATCTACTGTCAGTTTAAAGTAGTATTCACCTGATTTTAACCCGGAAACATTCGTAATAGCAGCTGTTAAATTATCCAATATGGCTGTTGAATGTCCTGCAAGTTGTTCCCATTTATAACTAAGCGGATCACTGTCGGCATCGCTGCTTGAAAGACCGTTCAATGTACAACCTGATAAAGTATTGATAGTATTTCCTGCATTTGCAGAAGGCACATGATTGGTTGTACTGATAAATGAGCCACTTAAAATAAATGAATAAAACGATGATCCATATGTGGTTGCCCGTTGCACACAATTTACTTTTATGTATCTTCCTGAAAGTGAATTGTTATTCGGAATTGTGCTTGTTCCACCAGCAAAAGTAGAATTGGAATAAAATGGTTGCCATGAATTCCCATCAGCCGAAATCTGAATATTGAAGTTTTTGGCATAGGCACTTTCCCAAACTATTTTCAATGTATTTGGCAAAACCTGATGTTGCAAGTCAACTTGCCACCATTGTCCATCCTGCCAGGCTGATGACCAACGTGTTGTTGCGTTCCCATCTACCGCCATATCTGAACCGGTCGTACTGGTTTCCACTCCTGAGCAAGTTGTTGGTTTCATCAGTGCAAGATCTGAACTTGCATCCGCTGTAAGAACGTTGATGGTAACCTGAGCTGAATTTGTTTCGGTATCTTTTGTTCCGGTTAATTTAAACACATAAGTTCCGGCACTTACAAATTTCACCAATGTCAATGCTGAAGTAGGATCAACTAGTACGGCATCAGTCGGACCGGAAACCTGACTCCACTGATAATTCAATTTTTCCTTTTTTAGAGTTCCACCCGATAAAGTTCCATTCAAAACCGTTTTTGCAAAAGGAAGATAAAGTTGTGATTCAACCGGAGCAATCTGAATATCAGGAATGGATTGTAGAATATTTCCATTCACAACTACTTCATAAATTGAGAATCCGTATTTTATACCATTAATTGCAACACGTTCAAAACAGGAAATTCGTATATACCGACCCTGAACTGAATTTATAGTATAAGTTTCAGTTCCACCAATGCCTGCTGTAATATTTTCAAGTAAAGTCCAATCACTTCCATTCAAAGAGCTTTCAACTTTATAGGTTTTCGCAAAAGATGCTTCCCAATAAATGCTAATTTTCTGAATTTCTGCAATGACCAACAAATCAATGGTTGCACTTTCATTGTCCGTTCTGCCTGATTCCCAACGTGACGTTAAATCTCCGTCAACCAGTGCTGAGGCAACATTTGTTCCATAGTAAGATGAAGTTATAACCGGTTTTTGAAATGCCAGATTTGAAATTTTGGGATCCAGATTTGGATCGAAAACTTCATAAGACCGACTGAAGGTATTATTTGTAGCATCCCATTCTGCAGAAGCTTCTGCATTGAAAGCCAGTTCGCCTAAAAGTATCGGTTTTCCGATCTGATTACTTGTCCAAACACCTGTTGAAGCAATTAATTGAACCTGACCGGGAGCGATAGAAGTTGTTATATTATCTGAACTTGCAACTTTTCCTCCATCTATTTTAAAATCAATTTTGAATGGCGTTGAAGATGAATTTACGGCATTCCCCTGATTTTTTACCAAAGCATAAAAACTGACTTGTTGACCGACCAACGGATAGCGGGGCATGGTATAAATTTGAGTGATTTTCAGATCGGGTTTTTGTTCAGCATCAGTTAAAGTGATATTTTTTGTGAGAGGTAAATTGTCTGAAGAACCGCCAACCCGAACAGTGAAATTTCCTGATTGTGCCACATATTGAGAACCGTTCCAGTAATAAAAATCATCAGCACTCAAATTGAAAGTGACTGTTTTTGTTTCTCCGGGTTGTATAGAAACACGTTTGAATCCGCGCAATTGTTTTTTTGGCATCCAAAGCTCTGATGTTGATGGACAGCTTAAGTACAATTGAGCAACTTCTTCTCCTGCAATAGTTCCATTGTTTTTTATGTCAACAGAAACGCTAATGGGTTGGCCGGCTATAGTGGCATTTGAGCTCACTAAATTACTGTATTCAAATGTAGTATAGCTCAATCCAAATCCGAAAGCAAATTCGGGGGTAATTCCTTTTTCATCAAACCAACGATAACCGCCGTCCAGATTGTTTGTAAATCGACGAAAACTATCTTCAGTCCACGATGGGAAATCAGCATCCTGTTTCGGCATGGTCATGGGCATACGTCCTGCCGGATTATAATCACCGAAAAGGACATCGGCAATGGCTGTCCCAGCTTCTTGTGCAGCATAGAAAGAATACACCAACCCTTTTATATCTGAAATGCAATAATTTAAACTACAAACTCCACCGCTTTGTATAACAACAACAATATTTGGATTCACAGCAGCAAGTTGATGAATCAACAACATTTGCTGGCCGGGAAGTGCAATTGAACCACTCTTGCGGTCAATCCCAGAATTATAGCCTTCACCTTCTTGCGTAGCATCAAGACCACCTGCAAAAACAACTACATCAGCTGTTGCAGCTAAGTTTAAAGCATCTGCAAATCCGGTTCGAGAATCAGAATTTATATCACACCCCATTGAATAAGTTAGGTTAGCTGCTCCAATTTTATTTTCAATTCCTGTTTTAACGCTAATAGCATAAGGTGGAAATGTTTCACTGCTTCCGTAACAATTTAGGTTGGATGGAACTGCATTTGGTCCAATCAATGCAATTCTAATTCCGGTTTTTGCCAGTGGTAAAATTGGACTTCCATTGGCTTTATTTTGGTTTTTTAATAAAATGATTGATTTTTGTGCAGCCAGTTTGTTAGTGGCATTAATATCAGCAGTCTTTGCATAGGTAGCGTTTCCAACAGGAAAATAATCCAGCATTCCATTTAATATCTTTGTACGTAAAACCCGTTTTACGGCTTTATCAAGGTCTGCAATTGTAACAGCACCATTTGCAACCATTCCGGGTAAATCAGTGGCGTATTTATTGGAGCCCATACAAATATCGGTTCCGGCTTTTATGGCTTTTGACGAATCCCAAATAGCATCCCAGTCGGAAACCACATAAAAAGGAAAACCCCAACGTTCTTTCAGATTGGTGGTCAACGATGCGTAACTTTCACATCCTTTATTGCCGTTAATCTTATTGTACGATCCCATTACGCTCATAACTCCGGCTTCCTGAACGAGTGTTCGGAAATTATAACCCGAAAAATCCATCAACCAACGGTCGGTTACCAAAACATCCATGTTATGACGGTTCTGTTGCTTGCTTTCGCCCATAAAGTGCTTGGCAGTAGCAATAATAGGACTTCTCTGAATGCCAATAGCAACTGATTTTCCAATTTGACCCGCCAGATAAGAATCTTCACCGCCACTTTCGGCAGTTCGTCCGCCGCGTGGATCGCGGCAAATATCAATACAAGGGCCTAATTGTTCGTTGCGATTAAAAGCCCAAAATTCAATTCCCATCGCTTCACCCACTTTGGTGGCAATATCCTGATCGAACGTTGATGCCATGGCAACTCCGGTTGGAAATGCGGTGGCTGATCGTCCATTTCGGTCTGCTGCAAAACGAACTCCATGTGGGCCATCATCCATAGCGAATCCGGGAATTCCCAATCGTGTATTCGAAGGAGTTCCACCAAAACTGCTGTTGATAAGTTGATTTATCTTTTCCTGCGTGGTCATTGCATCAACAAGTTCATTGATTCTCGTATCTAGCAGAGATTGTGCATTGACCTGAAAAATAGAAAAAGCGAGAATGAGAAAAAAGAAAATCCGTTTAATCATTGTGATTGAATTTATTAGAATTTTATTTAAGGGCTATAAAACAACAAATGGTATGATTTTCATACCTAAAAACCCATACCATTATTTAAAAAAAGGTGTTTAAAAACAATAAAAGCAGAGGAAGTTTTTAGTAACTCCCTCTGCCGTTAAATTATTTAATTTCAAGTTTAGAAGATTTCTGATTACCAAGTCTATCGGTAACTTTCACTACATACAACCCTTTTGCAAATGTGGATACATTTACTGTGTTTGTGTTTTTGAAATTACGAACTAATTGTCCCTGAAGTGAATACAAAGCTACTTCCGATACTTCACCAGAAATGTAAATCATATTAGTTGCTGGGTTTGGATAAATACTGTTTGCATTTAAAGTAACTTCATTCGTTGCAGTACCAGTATCATTTTTAGATGCAGCCACCGATTGGTTTCCTACAAAATCAATTGATTTTACAGAAACAACAGCGGCAGTATTAACCATTGTGTAGCTAAAAGATACTTCTCCCAAATCAAAAATAGTAAAAGGAGTCTGTCCGGTTTCTGAAACCAAATAACTCTTAACTCCACTGAAATCATCAGTACATGCAGGCCATGTTAATGCATTCCCTGTTAATGTCAATAATGGAGTTGAAGGACCAGTCACATCTACTTGTCCATTGTCACCAATAACATACGTGAATACTCCCGTAAAGAAGTTACCACCTGAAGCAATCCCACCTACACCAGCTTCTCCCCAATATATATTCCATTGAATCTGGAAGGAAGTCCCTGGAGTAATCGCTTTAGATCCAATTGGGCTATTAAATGTAGCAGTAGCGGTTGTTCCATCTGCGCCTAATATTAAGGGGTAAGTTACATTATCAATTTTTACAGTAGGATTGTTGAAAATTTTATTCCTACTACCTGCAGGGATTAACAATGATTTAGTAGTACAACCTAAGGTTAAAGTACTACCAGATTGTTGTATAATGGTAGTCAACTCACCACCAGGTGCAGCAGGCAATACGAGCGTATTATAATTACAGTTTGTACTGTCTTTAATATTGGATCTTGCTGACATTGTTTTTACTTTCAGTGTTTTTGCTGTTGATGAATTGCTTGATAGATCATAAGCTTTAACTGAAAGATTATAAATTTTACCCGGATCAATAGATGTAAGATAGTAGTCGCCCGTTCTAAATGCATTGACAGTTGATTTTGCTCCAGAAATAGTATAATATACGGTTCCACTGTTATCACTTCCATTGATATTAAGTTTTACATAACCCGCTGCAACATCACTTAAAGTAACGCTATTCAGCACTGGAGGTGTGGTTTCTGCTTCTGTTTGAGAAATTCCACCACCCATTTGGTGTTTTATTTCAGTACCGGTTAAGGGACCTGAAGTGATCGTATTGTTAGTAATAACCCAATCAGAATAATCAGGAAGTCCCGGGGCAAACCAATACCCACAATTTACAGAAATAATTTTATTTGCAATATTAGCATCACTCGTTACTGCATAAGCATAACTACCATCTGGACTTATTGTAGGTTTAATTTCGCCCAATTGTGTTCCTCCGGCAGGTGTGATTTTTAAGGATGTATCACGAAACTTTTTAGCCGGATCAACTGGTTCATAATAGAATTCTAACTGAGTAGCGGTACTTTTAAGAACAAATTTAACCCCCTGTGCAATCCCTGATGTAATTTGAACCAAACCACCTGTGGTGAAATTTACCGTTTTTGTAGTACTTTCATTTCCGTTAAAGTCTATTGCAGTTATCGTAAGAGTATAAGCAGTAGTAGGTGTTAGACCTGTCAATGTGATAGTTGGCAAGAACGACACTTCTGAAACTCCTGCTCCATCGGTAATATAATAAAATAAATTACCAGAATCGTCACTAGCAGACATTGTCAAATCAACAGAAGTTACTGTAACATTTGAACCGGTAGCTGAAGCTAGAGTTGGAGCAGTAACATCTCCCCCTACTTGGCTATTTTTTGCTGTTTTGTCATAAGGAATAAAATCGGTTTCGTTAAAACCGTTTGCATCCTGAAAAAATGAAATATACATGGGGGATGCAGGAATTGAACTGATAGTGGAACCAAAAGTTTGAGTTGTTGACCCTTTTACACGATTTACCAGATTGTTTTCAGTTTTACCATAAGTTGATGTGTAATATCGAAACTGAGAAGAATAGCTGGCTCCACCAATATTTGCTCCATGGATGTTTGTCCATGCCCATGATTTCGAGCCGATTGTTACTGCTTTGTAATCTAAAGTCAGACCTGCCACTGCCGTTCCTGCTGGTAAATTGTTGTGTTGCGGATACATTGCTAATCCAGTGCCCATTGCTGACCCGTGAGTCAAAGCTGCATTTGCATTCCATGCAAAAAACGGAATGCAAAATAGCATCACCGCAATTTTTTTAAGAGTTAATGTTTTCATAAATTGTAATTTTTAAAAGTTAATAATTATTTAGTTTAAAAAAAGGTATTATTTTGATATTGATTATTTTAATTCAAATTTTGCCGGTTTACCGCTCTGACTATCCGTTGAAATCCAAACCTGAAATTCACCCGGCTCTGCCCGCTTAACTATGTCTGCATTCCAGAAAGCCAGTTGATCGCTCTTTATAGTGAAGTTTACGGTTTTTGATTCACCGGCTTTCAGGTCAATTTTATTGAAACCTCTTAACTCCCGAATTGGACGAGCTAATGATGCCACCACATCCCGAATATAGAATTGAGGAATTTCCTTTCCTTCAAAATTTCCGGTATTTTTTATTGTACATGAAACAACTAAAGAATCTCCTTTCGTAATTTTATTTTTTGAAACTGTTACATCCGAATAACTGAATGTAGTATAAGATAATCCATAACCGAATGGAAACAACGGGCTGTCTCCTGCATCCAGATGATAACTTGTATTTCCAAGCGAAGTTTGGGGTGCTCCAACCGGAATATTATCAATCATTACAATGTTTTCTGCTGGTCGTCCGGTCATTTTGTGAGCATAATAAATCGGAACTTGTCCAACCATACGAGGCAATGTTACAGGTAATTTGCCTGATGGAATATCTTTTCCAAATATCAAATCAGCGAGTGCCGGACCTGCCATTGTCCCGCCTTGAAATGCATAAATGACAGCATCAGCTTGTTCAACTTCCTTCGGAATAGTCAAAGGTCTACCGGCCATAACAATTAACACCACAGGCTTCCCTGTTTTCTTCAAAGCAGTTAGTAAATCAGATTGAGCTCCGGGCAAACTAATATCAGCACGGCAGTGTGCTTCTCCTGAAAGAATAGCTTCTTCACCGGCAAAATATAAAATAACGTCAGCTTTCCGAGCTGCGGCAACTGCTTTTGCAATACTCACCGGATTTACATCTCTGCTGTTTAAAAGACCTTTTTCAGCGTAAACCCTTAGGGTTTTTCCAAATTCATTTTCAATGGCTTTCAAAGGTGTAACACTTTGATTTGGTTCTCCATCAAAGCACCATGTTCCAAGTTGATCTGCCGGTGCATCAGACAGTGGACCAATTACAGCAACCGATTTTATTTTTTTGGTCAATGGTAGAACCTGGTTTTCGTTTTTCAACAAAACTGCACTTTCAACCGCTGTCTTTTTTGCCTTTCCAAGTGCATCCTCTGAATAAAAAGCCATTTTTTCGGGAACTTTTGCATAAGGATTATCGAAGAGTCCCAAACGAAATTTAAGACGGAGAATATTACGCACAGATTCATCAATTAGTTTTTCTGAAACTTCACCGGATTTTACTAATTCCTTTAAATGGTTGATATATGCAAAGCTCATCATGTCCATATCTACACCTGCAAGAGCAGCTTTTTCAGCCGCATTTTTTAAATCGCTGCAAACGCCATGTTTTATCATTTGTTCTATCGAACCCCAATCACTCACCAAAAGCCCTTGATAACTCCACTCTTTTCTAAGAATCTGACGATTCAGAAATTCATTTCCCGAAGAAGGTACGCCATTAATGTCGTTAAAAGAGCACATGAAACTTCCGACTCCTGCATCAACAGCAGCTTTAAAAGGTGGTAAATAGACTTCACGTAAAAGAAGTTCCGGAATCCAGGTTGTATTATAATCTTTTCCAGATTCAGTTGCTCCATAAGCAGCAAAATGTTTTGCACATGCCACCATCGAATTCGGATTTGAAAGACTGTTACCCTGAAAACCCTGAATCATTGCCACTCCCATAACGGAAGTCAGATAAGGATCTTCGCCAAACGATTCCGCAATACGTCCCCAGCGAGGATCACGGGCAACATCAATCATAGGTGCAAACGTCCATCGGATTCCGACTGATGTAGCTTCAATTGCTGAAATCCGAGCACCTTCTTTTATCAGCTCAGGATTCCAGGTTGCTGCTTGTCCCAGTGGAATTGGGAATATGGTTTTATAACCATGAATCACATCCCGTGCAAAAATCAACGGGATTCCCAATTTACTTTCTTTTATGGCAATCTTTTGAAGACCATTGATAGTACTAATATCGGTTTCATTTAAAATTGAACCGACATTACCTAATTCAATTTGCTTTTTCATATCGGATGATAGGCCATTCCCTGATAATTGATTCATCTGACCTATTTTTTCATCCAGGGTCATTCTTGAAATTAAATCATCAATCCGGGTTTCAATCTTGTTTTTATTATTTGTACAAGCAACAAGAGTTGATATGAATATCAATCCTAGGATGTGTTTTTTTAGCATTTATCGACTTTTTGCTTTTTAATATATTTATGAAAATAAGGAAAATTGAAAATTGTCTAATTTGGATATTGCAAATTTAATCACAATAGAATATCTAAACGAATTTTGTTCTACACAAAAACTCAACTTTAGGTTCATTTCACTTCAACATTACCACTACAATTGTTTTTATAAATATATGGTTATCATACGTTTGATGGTTTTTATGTTGTAAAACATGTTTCAGTGCTAATTTCAACAAAAAAAAATAGCTAAAATTGAACTTTAAAATGAATTTATTAAAGAAAAATATTTATTAGTTTACTTAATTTGAATAGTTTCAAAAACATGAAAAAATTTATATACTGCGGACTTATTTTTTCTTTCCTTTTTCAGAGCATTTCGTATGCGATAAATCCAAGTGTCAGGAATTATAATAGAAAAATATCAAATGCCGGAACCCAAAACTGGCACATCATCCAATATCGAAATGATTGGATGTATTTTGCAAACAATAAAGGGCTCCTCGAATTTGATGGGAATCGCTGGTCCATTTATCCGATAAAAAACTACACGAATGTTAGGTCATTATACTATGATGAAACGAACTATCGTATTTATGCTGGTGCATTTAACGAATTCGGATATTATTCACGTACGAATGCCGGATTGTTGGTTTATAAGAGTTTAGTAGATAAAGTCGATTCGAAACAACGAGATTTTAATGAAATTTGGAATATCCATAAGATAGAGAATGCTATTTATTTTCAAGGAGATAAAGAAATTTTTAGATACAAAGAAGATGTAATGACCCGGTTTGTTTTTCAAAATAAGATTGATTGTTCAGCCTCAATTCAAAATTCATTAATCATTTCCATTACTGCAGAAGGTCCATCCTTTTTAAATGGAAATTTTTTTATGAAACTGCCAAATGCAGACATTTTAAAAAATAAAAAAGTTTGTGCGATTCTTCCGTATGAAAAAGATAAAATCTTATTTGTTACTGATTTCTACGGCATTTTCATTTTTAATGGTGATGAAATTGTTCCGTTCAAAACCGACATTGATGCGTTTTTGTCAGAAAACCAGGTGTTCTGTGCAACTATCGAAAATTCAAAACTTGCTTTAGGGACAGTTCGAAATGGTTTGGTGGTAAAAGACCTGAATACAAACCTGAATATATTTTCAAACACTACTTCCGGCTTACAAAACAACACCATTTTAAGTATTGCCTTTGATAGAGATCATAATTTATGGTTGGGTCTGGATAAAGGTATTGATTATGTATTAATAAACTCTCCTATTTATGATTTATTCGGTAGCAACCAGCGATTTGGAGCAGGTTATAGTTCTCTTATCCGGAATAATATTTTGTATTTGGGTACAAATCAGGGTTTATATGTTACATCCTTTCCTTTGAAAAATTCTCCAAATCCAACAGATGTAAAATTAATGCCACGCATGCAGGGTCAGGTTTGGAGTCTGAGCTTGATTGATAACACAATATTTTGCGGAAGTGATCATGGTGCATTTATTATTGAGGGTGATAAAGCCGAACAAATTTTAGGAATTCAGGGCACATGGGGCTTCAGAGAACTTCGTAATCATCCCGGTTATGTATTAGGGTGTTCATATCAGGGATTTTTTATTTTGAAAAAGACAGATGGAAAATGGAGATTTTCAAACCTTATCAAAGGGTTTTCTGATACTGGTGCCATGTTTGAAGAAGATCAAGATGGTTTTATTTGGTTTAGTCACTGGATAAAAGGAGTTTCCAGATTGACTTTAAATCAGGATCTGACTGCATTTTCAAAAATAGAAGCATTTGGGACTTCAAAAGGATTTCCAACAACACGTGACAATACTTTGTACTTATTAAAAAAACAGCTAGTTTTTTCAACTCAGAATGGATTTTATACGTACAACAGCAAATTAAACAAAGTTGAAAAATCAACCGAACTTGAGAAAATTTTTGGTTATCAACCACACACTTTACGTTTGAATGAAGCTCCAAATGGAGATCTTTGGTGCACTTCTTATTATTATCTTGGAGTTGCATTTCATCAACCTGATAACAAATACAAGATTGATACTTTGTCATTTTCAATTTTAAAAGAGAAATTAATTAATGGTTTTGAAAATCTCAATTTTATAAATAACAATACAATAATTGTAAGTACTGAAGATGGCTTTTCGTGGATAGATCTTTCAAAGATAAATAAGGATAAAAGTCAATTTAAAGTATCTATTCGCAATGTTTATCTGACTAACGAAAATGATTCGCTTGTTATCGGCTACCAACCAAAGCAGGATAAAGATCATTTCCCCGAATTCGATTACAAACATAATTCCTTACGATTTGAATATGTTGCACCAGAATATAGGAACGAATCATCCGTATCTTACAGTTACATACTTGAAGGCGTGGACACAAAATGGTCTTCATACTCTACATCTAATAAAAAAGAATATACCAAATTAAAAAAAGGAACTTATATTTTCAAAGTTAGGGCAAAAAGTCTTCTGGAGGCAAATCCGGTAGAAACATCTTTTGAATTTACAATTTTACCACCATGGTACGAAAGTAAAATGGCTTTGTTCGTATATTTTTTACTGATGATTTTACTTGTCTACGTACTAATTCATTTTGTAAAAATTAAATCGGAAGAAGGAGCACGTAAAATGGAAGCCAAAAAAAAGCTTGAAATGGAAGAACAGAAAAAGAGATTTGAAGACGATGCCAAAGAAAAACGCAAAGAAATTGTTGAATTAAAGAATCAACGCCTTCAATACGATCTTCGGCATAAATCACAGGAACTTGCCAGTTCGACGATGAATTTAATTCGTAAAAATGAAATTCTACTCGAAATGTCTCGAAGTCTGAACAAAGTTTCGGATGAAATTACAGAAAAATCCGAATCTAAAAATATACTCCGACAGATCAATAAAATGCAGAATGAAATAAAACAAAATATCGAGCAAGATAACAACTGGAAAAAATTTGCAGAGAATTTTGATTTAGTTTACGAAAACTATTTGATTCGTTTGAGTGAAAAATTCCCAAATCTGACTATCAGTGACAAGAAACTGTGTGCATACCTTAAAATGGATTTAAGTTCCAAAGATATTGCTCCACTTTTAAATATGTCTTTCCGAAGTGTTGAAATGAGTCGATACCGCATTCGAAAGAAAATGGAACTTGAAAGGGACGTGAATTTGTCAGAATATTTGCAGAATTTTTAAAATAGAATGTTTTTGTGCATTAAAATAATTGTATGCGATATGATTATTTGATATTCAGCAAAATAACTGTTATTTTATTTGGTAAAGACCTTGAAATTTTGTATCTTTATAGCTAACTACCAATCAGTTATTATGAAAACAAAAGATTCCAAGGTCTCGTACAAAAGTAGTGATTTAACCTCGGTTTTAGTTGAACACTTCGGTTAACGTTTGAATTTAGCCCGAATAAGGTTCATTAGCTTGCTTATTTGCACTCTTTGCAAGGTTCAAGTGGTTTGTTTTGAAAAGATTGCCAGTGGCTTGCCGATGAGTGGGATAAAATTAATTATGCAAAAGATGTGAGTGGAAAACACGATTATGATATAGGAGAGATTTTTGATGAGTATATTCTATCGATAGCAATCGAGTATGGTGGTTCATGTGGTAAAAGTGCAAATATCAATCTTGCAACAAGGTCTTTATCCAGTTGATAATCAGCTCTAAAACGTTGTATTCGTCGTTGTGAAGAGTCGCTGCCACAGTAGTTTTCAATCTAAGTAGGTTCTACCCGTTCTTTTTGATTTAAACGTTAAAAAGCCCTTCGTTTACAATAACGAAGGGCTTTTATTTTTTCACATTTAGGGGTTATGTGTCATTTTAACGGATTTTAAACCCATAAAATGAGGTACAATCGTGATTGTAGCGATTATATTTGTATTATGTAGCAACAAATAATATAATATATAAAACTGTATAATAATTATATAACTATTGTAT
>JBBRTR010000058.1:0-17300 GCA_038244215.1 Bacteroidales bacterium | reverse complement strand
TTGTATTGATCCACTGAAAATGCTTTTATAGTAAGTTCCATTTTGAAGAATACCTGATTTATCCGAACCATTCCAGATGCTGTCTGAATTCAACGTTACATCTTCAAAATCTACAACAGTGGTTTTTGTTTCAGATTCAGGTTTACACGATGCAAATAAAATAGATAAGATTGCGAAAGAAAGAAATAATTTACTTGTTTTCATTTTTTATATATTACTGAATATTAAATAGATAATTATTATTCAACAAAAAATAATATGTCAATGCACAGGATGAATGAAATACCAAAACAACAAATAAAATCTAAGAATAAGTACGCACAAAGGTGTGTTCAAACTCTTTTTGCTATTAGTCCCGAAAGCAAAAACATATTGGTTGAATTTGGCAGGTCTTCTGACTTACTCCCGTATTTGAACGCCTTCCCGAAATCAGTTGGCAGTTATCAGTTTTCAGTTTTTAAAACTGTTTACTGTTTACTGTTCACTGAAAAAACCAGTGGCAAAAGTGTTGTTCAATACGTTTTCCTCTTTCTCCTTCTCCTTGTGTAGAGGAGGATTTGGTTGAGGTTGAGCTTACAGCAGCGGGTACTGTTCCGGAATTTGACCGGATTCCCTTTTATCGAAGCAATGAAGATTGTTTCGAAACCAAAATCTGCGACAAAAGTAACAAAATATTTTTATTGACGATCTGCGTTAACTATAAAAAATAGAAATATATTATTTAAATAAAATAATATTTATAAGAGATCACATTATCAGAGTCTTATGTTTATTTAAATGAACATCCTTAAAATCAGGCATAACTTTTGTATTATTTAAAACGTTTAATGTTTCATGATCCGAAATAAATCTACAAGTAAGTTCAAAAAGTCAAAGAACTGAAAGTAAACTTATATACAGTCTTAATCAATTCAATTTAATTAAAAAAAATACAGTATGAAAAAAATTCTCTTATTATTAGTGATTCCACTATTAATTGTATCGTGCGATGATTCATCCAAAGACATTAACATGAAGGTTATCAACCTGACTGTAAAAAGTAGTGATTGGGTAGAAAATTTAGATAAGGATGGACTAAACAGGTATTATTCAGTACATTATTCAATGCCTGAGATTACGACATCTGTTTATAATAACGGATCAGTCGTAGCATACATTATAATTAATGGTGCTCAACAGAACTTACCGTATGTCCGACATTTTGAGAACGCTTCCGGTGCGCTTTGGACAACCACAGTTGACTTTGATTATTCTGCAGGCAGTATGAATGTGTATGATACAAGTTCTGATTTTGCTGCTGTTGCACCTGGATCAATGGACTTCAGGGTAGTCATTACCAATTAATTTGTACTATTACAAAAAAAGGTGTTTGAGATTCGTTTCAAACATCTTTTTTTAAAACAAGACTTTTCACTTTAAGAAGCCTTAGCGACTTTATTAAATATCCATTGAGGATTTATTCTCAACGGATATTTTTATTTTTTCAGAATAAAGAACTATCCTCATGGATTAACTCAGGATAGATTACTTCTTTGGTTATTTCTGGTACATTACGCGGAAAACCTGCATTACTCGCATTGCGCGAAATCGTATGCGCTTTCATAACTTTATCGGGAAACGGTTTGATTAACTCTGCAATCTGTTCACGCTTCAATGACCTATCCAGCCATTTCTCTTCATCTTTTTCAGAAACAATCAGCGGCATTCTTTTCTTCAGGTTATGAATTTTTTCCATTAATGGATTTGCAGCCGTGGTAATAATACTAAATGTCTCCAACATTTCTCCTGTCAGTTTGTCCAGCCAAATATCGTAAATTGCACCCAAAGTAAACATTTCCCCTTCGTTTGACTGAATATAATATGGATATTTTAATCCATTCAGGTCGCGCCATTCATAAAAACCTGAAACAGGAAGCAGGCAACGGTGTGAGTTGATATTATTCCTGAATGAAGGTTTCTCAAATACAGTTTCACCCATAGCGTTTAATGTTTTAGAGCGAATATCATGGGCTGATTCTGTATCTTTTATCCACGAAGGAATTAATCCCCATTGTAGCATAAATATCCCATCATCTTTTAATATCGGCAACTTTGGGTAAGAAAAACCACTCACGAGATAAAAATCGGGAAATTTCGGCACAACCTGTTTTATATTTTTCTCTCGGATAACCGGAAGACTTTTGTAATATTCTTCTGCCGTCATTAACACTCCTTTTCGGATTATAGCTACTGTAAAACACATAATATTCTTATTTTATGACCGGACTTTAGTCTCTGTTTTTATTAAACAAGATTTTTTGTCCAAGAGTTTATACTGAATTATTTTGTAATGCATTCGATGTCTTGTGATTCTCGGATATATTACAAACAAAATCAGAGTGAACACACAGGTTATCAGCAAAGAAGTCCGTTTTATTTTAATTTGTACTGGGTCTGAAGCACAACTTATACTTGTAGTTCAGTAAAAAATTTATTGAACAAAATTTAGCAGTACTTGTTTTAAATATATATTTCGAGAGAATTATTAGAATAGCAGGATAATGCTTTAAAGAATAATATTTTCATGATCCTCACGGAAAATATTGGAGTTAAAACCGGATTGGATTGCCATTAAGTTGGAACAATTCTGTAAAAGTCAATTTCATAAATATCAATATACATATAAAATCCACTCTGTTAAAGAAGTAATTGAAGAGTAAAGTTTGCTGTGGAAGATAAAGAAAAATAAAGTGAAATCTTTGATTCAGAGATGCAAATAAAACACATTAAAGTAATACTAATTTAAACAACTGAAAAAATGAAAAATGCTAACATCGGAATTTCCGAAAAAAACAGACAAACAATTGCTGAACAGTTATCAAAAATACTGGCAGATGAATTTGTGTTATATTCCAAAACACTCAATGCACATTGGAATATTGAAGGTCCTGATTTTCATGCTGTACATGTTTATCTCGAAACACTCTACAACGAACAACAGACTATTGTTGATACTGTGGCCGAAAGAATACGTGCCATAGGACATTATGTACCGGCACAACTAAATAAATATCTTGAACTTACTCATCTTTCCGACAGAGCTCCCGATAAGAACGATAGTCAAACTTTATTTGCAGAATTATTGGAAGACCATGAAAGTATAATTATATTTTTAAGGGAAATTATTAAACCAATTGCAGATAAGTCAAAGGCAGAAGGTATCAGTGACTACATTACCGGATTGATGGAACACCATGAAAAAACAGCTTGGATGCTCCGGTCACATTTGTGTTAGAAAAATATTAATTACAGTCATTAAACACTCCTTTTGAAGTAATAAGGATTTACTATTGAAAATCAATTCTTTATCAAAAAGTTTCAAAGGATGATCTTATAAATATTTATACAAATTAAAAATAATTATTATGGGAAAAATTAATGTTAAACTTTTAAGTAAAAAGGAAGTAGCAACGAATACGATGGTATTTCATTTTACGAAACCGGCAGGATTTACATATAAAGCAGGCCAATTTGCTGATTTCACACTGATTAAGCCATCTGAGACAGATGCAAAAGGAGATACAAGGGGTTTTTCTCTTGGTGCACCTTGTGAAACAGATATTGTAGTTGCCACGAGACTACGTGATACAGCTTTTAAACAAAATCTAAAAAATTTACCAATAGGCACAGAAGTCATTTTTGATGGAGCATATGGGTCTTTCGCTCTTCATAACAACACAAAAATTCCTGCTGTCTTTCTATCCGGTGGCATTGGTATTACTCCTGTGAGAAGCATTATTTTACAAGCGACACACGATAAGACAGAACACAAGATTTTTCTTTTTTATGCGAATAAGACATTCAGTGATGCCGCTTTTTTGGAAGAGTTGACAGAAGCTCAGAAAGAGAACGCCAACTTTAAGTTGATTGCTTCAATGACTGATATAGAGGGATCTAAAGACTGGAAAGGCGAAACAGGATTCTTTACCAAAGAAATATTGCAAAAATATATTGGTGACCTGTCAAAACCCATCTACTATATCTCGGGTCCAGCAACAATGGTAACTTCGATTCGAAAAACGCTTAATGAAGCAGGTATAGATGATGATAATATCCGCACGGAAGAATTTTCTGGATATTGATAGCTTAACATTTAGGAGTCTTTAAATTACTAACTTTTTAGTGCGAATTAGCAATCAAAAATAAATGAGAAAAGCAATTAAAAATTGTCCAAACTCACTCCGACTAATTTGTCAGAGCTTAAACAAGGATGATTTTTAATCGCTTTTTGTTAGACTTTTCACAATTAGAATGGTTTAAAATCCTCCATATCAGTGGAGAAATAAACCTATTTATAAAGTTTGGGTTATTGTTGCAGGTTCTATCATAAGTACAGCACGGCACCAGAAAAATTCTTCTTTCATCTTTTCGAATTCAACGCCTTCGAAAATAAACTTTGCTTTTGCTGTAATAAGAAAACCTGTACCTTTTGAACGAAACCCGTCAACATCCCGGCTGCCAAGTGTAATCTGCACTTTCTCATTTTTAGCAATATTCGCTTCTGTAACTTTCATGTTTCCAACTGGAATAAGTAAATTGTCCCCCGTTGTTACACGGATATAGCTATTCCACGTATTAGCCACATGAGGTTCTACAACTCCTTGTGTAACAATTGCCACAACACCTTCGTGTTTAAGCACTTCATGCATTTTTACTGGTATCTCCATTTTTAAATCTCCTTTTAATTTTGTTTATTTTATTCATACAGTTTTCAAGCCTGTTTGATTTTTTGAAAATCTCCAATCTATCTGACTTTAATACACGAACCATGTCCGGGCGCAATAATTGAAACAGATAAATCGTTGAGTTGTTTTTTCATTTTCTCTAATCCGTCTAAAGATGGAATATTATCGAGAGATATTTTATTAACTTCCTTACTCCAATCAGAGTTTAATAATTCACTATCTATTTTACCAAATTGAATAAACAAATCGCTACTAAACAAAATTGATTGTGTCCTTTCAAAAAGGATTAAACCTTCCCATAAATGCATCTCAGATGGATAGGACAAAAATTCAAATTGATATTCTTTGGTGTTAATAATCTGTCCGGCATTTGGAACAATACAATCAGTGGTAATTCCAAAACCACTAAACTGTCTGGCAGTGACTTCAGAGCAGATTATTTTTATAGTAGGATAACGTTCCAATAATACACCCAATCCTCCGCATTCGTCACTCTCAAAATGGGATACAAAAACATATTCCAACTCTTTATTACCGAGGATCTTTTGCACCTGAGGCAGCAATTCTCTTGCATTTACATTTGTTCCGGTATGGACAAGTAAGGGTGAAGAACCCATTAAAAGAAATTGATTAAAAGAAAGATCAATTGGTTCTATGAAGCTATTAAACTGGTAAAAGTCTTTCTTTATTTCTAAGATATTCATGTGTTTTTTTGTGTTAGAGTCTGATTTTATTCTCTGTTTTATTTCTATTCTGTAAATCCATTTTTTTGCATTCTTTCGCTATCCACAAACAATGCCATTCCTGTTTTCATCTTTTTGAAATTCTCCTTTTCGTAAAACTTTTCTTTACCTGGTGCGGCATACAAAATGAAATTACAATTAGGTATACTCTTTACAAGGCTTTGAACTATCATTCGACCAATTCCTTTTCCCTGATAGTTGGGTAATACAGCAACATCATAAACAGCTGCTTGATACGCACCGTCAGATATTGCTCGTCCAAAAGCAACAAGATTTTCTTTATCAAAAACAAAGGCAACTGAATAACTGTTTTTGAATGCTCGTTCGGTAATATCACAGGCATGATATGACATTGCTACTGTTTTGAGTATATCAACTACAACATTCCAATTGATATTTGTAGCAGTATTCTCTATTCTCAATCTCATCTCGGTTGTAACACAATCTTTCATCGGTTATATATGATTTGATCTATTAATACAGCTTTATAAGTGTTTATTTTGACTTTAATCTGAATTTATGTGCACTAATTAAATTTTTAGTCGATACAAAAATATAAAATAATTACACAATCCAATGGGTTTTGTACATTATTTAGATAGGTTCAATTTTAAAAATTAAAAACTAAATTAGAAAAAAAGCAAATCTAAATTTCAATAGTTACTTTTACAACTATTCAAAAAAAAAACACCCGTAAATTTGATTTACGGGTGTTTTCATTCAAAAAATATTTTTATTTCGCCTGATTCTGAGCGTCATTAATCATTTTTTCACTTGCGTACATATAAACTTCTACGCGACGATTAGCTGCTTTTCCAGCAGCAGTTTTATTATCAGCAATTGGTTCTGAAAAGTTTTTACCTACAATTTCTTTAAATTGAGTGGAAGCAACATTCTTTGTTTGCAAAAAATCGGCTACAGCTTGTGCACGACTCAAGGATAGTTTTTGATTAACATCTAAAGATCCTACATTATCTGTATGTCCCATAATAGCAATATCCATTGTAGGATTGTCATTCAGAATTTTAGCAAATTTAGTTAATGCACCCTGAGCAGATGTATTCAAAGTGCTTTTACCTGTTTGAAACAAGATACCTGAATCGAAAGTAACTTTAATTGCTTTCAAATTGTTAGCATCTCTGATACTGTCAACTCTTGCACCTTCAATTGCGGCTGCTTGAGCGGCTGCTTTATCCATTTTTTTTCCAATAATAACTCCGGTAGTTGCTCCTACGGCAGTTCCAATCCCTGCTCCGATAGCAGCACTTTTGGCATTGTGTCCAAGCAACAAGCCAACTCCGGCTCCAAGTGCAGCACCAGCGCCACCACCAATCATACCACCTTTTACAGCTTTGCTCATAGAACTACAACCAGCTAATACGATTGCAGCACTTAAAATGATAGCCATTAATCCATTTTTCTTTCTCATGTTTTTGTTTTTGATTTTATTGATAACTATTGATAATTTGAATATTTACTGTAAAACAGACCTTAAGCTCGTATTATTACTTAACTGATTTTACGAAAGTAATCGCCACATCCTGATTATTTTGGTGGGGTCAAAAGTACAAAAATTTTTATTTAAAAACAATAATTCAAATTAAAAAGATTTTCTACTCATTAAAATAAAGTCGTTAAGACTGTTCAACATTTTCATTGAAAAAACGTTTTGAATACAAAAAAGGGAATAAGCAGAGCAAAAAGTTCGAAAATAAGCGACAAATTAAGTATCTTTGCACAAAATTTTAACTACATGCTTTCAAAACAAATAAAAGATTTTATTTCAGCAAAAGAATATCCTACATTCAAGCCTAAAGCCATCTTTTTTGATATGGATGGCGTTCTTTTCGATTCGATGAAAAACCATGCAAATGCTTGGGTTGAAGCATTGAAAATTATCGGGCTTCCATTTACAGTGAAGGAAGCCTATATGAATGAAGGGCGTACAGGAGCTTCTACCATCGATGGCGTTTATAATCACGTTTTAGGCCGGGACGCAACTGACACCGAAAAACAGAAAATCTATAAATTAAAATCAAAGATATTCGAAGCAACCGGAAAAGCGGAACGAATTCCATTTGCATTGGAATTGTTGCAAAAAGTCAAAGCGGGGGGATACGAAATATTTGTTGTAACCGGTTCAGGTCAACCAACATTAATTGATAGTTTGGAAAAAAGTTTTCCGGGTATTTTTCAAAAGGAAAAAATGGTTACGGCGTTTGATGTAAAATTCGGAAAACCACATCCTGAACCATATCTGATGGCATTAAAGAAATCGGGACTTAAACCCTGGGAAGTAATTGTAGTTGAAAATGCACCGCTTGGTGTTGAATCATCGAGTGCTGCAGGGTTATTTACAATCGGTGTAAATACAGGACCACTTGATTCGTCTATTCTGAGCGAAAATGGTGCCAATGTAGTTTTCGAAGGAATGAAACAACTGCACGACAACTGGGAAAATTTCGAAGCTAGCTGGTCATAAAACTTAGATCTGATTTTTTTCTCTCAAATTCTTATCTTACAATAACAAAAGATTATGGAAGTTATTAAATATCCAAACCGTGAAATATGGGCATCGCTCCTCACCCGCCCTGTTTTTGATAACACTAAACTGTTCGATACCGTACAGGACGTATTGGACGATGTACGAAAACATGGTGATAAAGCTGTAAAAAAATACACGCTTCAATTCGATAAAGTAAAGCTCGATGAATTTGAAGTAACGAAAGAAGAAATGATTGAAGCTGAGAAACTGGTTTCAATGAATCTAAAGCAAGCCATAGAAATGGCTCGCAGGAATATTTGGAAATTTCACAGCGAGCAACAACAACCTTTACCTGAAATTCAAACTTCGCCCGGCGTATATTGCTGGCAAAAAGCAATCGCCATCGAAAAAGTGGGTTTATACGTTCCCGGAGGAACTGCACCACTTTTTTCGACTGTTTTGATGCTGGGAATTCCCGCACAAATTGCAGAATGTAAACAAGTAATTTTATGCACTCCGCCGAATAAAGAAGGAAAAATTCATCCTGCCGTTTTGTATGCTGCCAAGGTTGCCGGAATCCATCGCATTTTCAAAATAGGAGGAACACAAGCCATTGCAGCCATGGCGTATGGAACCGAATCTGTTCCGAAAGTGTATAAAATATTCGGACCCGGAAATCAATATGTAACCGCTGCCAAACAATTGGTTTCGTTGCGCGATGTGGCCATAGATATGCCGGCAGGACCTTCGGAAGTAGAAGTGATTGCAGATGAAACAGCCAATCCTGCTTTTGTTGCTGCTGATTTACTTTCACAGGCCGAACACGGCGTGGACAGTCAGGTTATTTTGATAACAGTGAGTGAAAAAATAGTGGAACCGGTGCTGGAACAAATTGAATTACAAATTGAACAACTTCCACGAAAAGAATTTGTCCGTAAAGCATTAGAAAATAGTAAAATCATCGTGCTGAAAACACTGGAAGAAGCTGTGGAAATGACTAATGAATATGCTCCCGAACATTTGATTATTTCGACACGCTTTTTTATGGGTGTTGCTGATAATATTGTAAATGCCGGTTCTGTTTTTCTTGGAAATTACACACCCGAAAGTGCCGGCGATTATGCTTCGGGAACAAACCACACCTTACCCACAAACGGCTATGCAAAAGCTTACAACGGTGTGAATCTGGACAGTTTTATTCGAAAAGTCACATTTCAGCAAATAACGCAGGAAGGACTTACAAACCTGAGCAATGCCATTATTCTGATGGCCGAAAGTGAAGAATTGCAGGCGCATAGCAATGCCGTAAAAATACGTTTAAGCGAAGAAAAAGAAGTGGAAGAGCGGGAAAGCAGTCACCGTCGATAATACAAATTTACATTGGCAGATGAAAAAATAATATGCATAAAATCGACATTCAAAAAACACTGCGGATAGTAATCCTTTTGATAGGATTCTTCTTTGCAGTGCCAAATGTTGTTTTAGCGCAGTTAGAATCCTGCAAATGGGTTTTTGGTTATGGTGCAGGAATCGATTTTACAACGGGAAAGCCAATTGCATTTACAGGCAGTAAGATAAAAACGATTGAAGGATGTGCTTCGATTTCGAATAAAGATGGCAATCTGATTTTTTACACAGACGGTGTTTCGGTATGGAATAAAAACCATGAACTGATGCCTAACGGAAAAAATCTAAACGGAAATGCTTCATCAACACAATCGGCGATTATTGTTCCGAAAACCGACAGCAAAACAATCTTTTACATTTTCACCATGGACTGGGAAGCCAACAAGGGAGGCTTTTGCTATTCGCTTGTTGACATGAGCAAAGAGCAGGGTTTAGGAGATATTATTCAGAAAAATCAACTGATTAGTGAGGAATGTACCGAAAAACTTGTTGCAATCAAACACTCGAATAACAAGGACGTTTGGATTATTATTCACCAATTCAACTCGGATGCATTTCTGGCTTATTTACTGACTAAAAATGGTTTATCGGATAAACCGGTGGTTTCACACACGGGAATTAAATATCTCGAAACGATTTACAATACTATCGGTTACATGAAAATATCCACGGACAAAAAGAAACTGGCGATAGCTGTAAACGGCGACCGTGTTGTTCAGGTTTTTGATTTCAATCCGGCATCTGGGATGATTTCCAATCCGATAACCGTTAACTTTGAAGTAGGTTTTAATCCATACGGACTGGAGTTTTCGCCGAACAGCAATTTGTTGTATATCGGGTTAGTGTCCAAAGGAATGGTTTATCAGTTGAATCTGAATGCCGGAAATGAAACGGATATTCAAAAGTCGCTTACCTTGATTGGTAGAAACTATCAGGATAAAATTTTTGGTGCATTACAGCTCGGAGTTGATGGAAAAATTTATGTAGCCGAATACAAGTCGCATTATCTTTCAACGATTGATCATCCAAATATTTTGGGGAAGGGATGCGGTTATAAATCGCAAGCGCTGTATTTAAATGGTAATCTCTGCATGTTAGGATTACCTGTTTTTTATCAGGAATATCTAAGGCAAATTAATCCTGCAAACTATCTAAAAACGGTGCTTCCTATTGCAAAAAATCAGACGGATAACAAAAAACCGTATATTACGAATAAGACGGAGATTAATAAAAAATATACGCTGAGCAATATTTACTTTGATTTCAACAAGAAGGAATTGCGGATGAATTTCACAGGAGAAGTGAAACAGTTGGCGGATTACATGAAAAAGAATACCGCATTAAAGATTGAAATTACCGGACATACCGATTCTATAGGAGGTTCGGAATATAATAACCGACTTTCACTTGCAAGAGCAAAAGAAATCGGAACGAATCTTATCAATAGTGGGATTAATGAATCACGGATTTCGTACGTTAACAAGGGAAGCACCGAGCCTGTGGCAACAAATAACACGGAAACAGGAAGACAAAAGAACAGACGGGTGGAATTTATTTTGAAAGAATGACCCCCAAGCCCTCAAATGGGGATTTAAGAAAAGAAATACAAAAAAACGGATATATCAGAATTTTCAAACACTATTCGGATTATTTGTATCCATGTCAGCAGTCTGAAAGACTCTGACAACGGATAAAATAAGGACAGGAAACGGATAATAATAAATAAAAATCATGAAAATGAATATCGAAAGACTTTTACGCTCAAATATCCGCGATCTTCAACCCTACTCCAGCGCGCGCGACGAATTTAAAGGTGAAGCATCGGTTTACCTGGACGCGAACGAAAACCCGTATAACGAGCCTTTTAACCGCTATCCCGATCCGCTACAATGGAAAGTGAAAGAAGAAATTTCGAAAGTAAAACTTGTTCCGGCAGAAAACATTTTTCTGGGAAACGGAAGCGACGAACCGATTGATTTGCTCTATCGGGCGTTTTGTGAACCACGGATTGATAACGTGGTGGCAATTGAACCGACTTATGGCATGTACAAAGTGAGCGCGGCAATCAACGATGTGGAATATCGCAAAGTGATGCTGAATGAAAATTTTGATTTCAGAGCAGATGAATTGCTGAATGCAACCAATATCAACACGAAACTGATTTGGCTTTGTTCGCCCAATAACCCGACTGGAAACAGTCTGAACCGTGAAGAGATTGTAAAGATTCTGAAAGCATTTGAAGGAATCGTGGTACTGGACGAAGCCTATATTGACTTTGCAAGCGAAGGTAGTTTTTCGGCATTTCTTGACGAATATCCTAATCTGGTTATCCTGCAAACATTTTCCAAGGCCTGGGGAAGCGCCGCCATTCGACTCGGGATGGCATTTGCTTCGACTGAAATTATTTCGGTGCTCAATAAAATAAAATACCCCTACAATATCAACATCCTGACACAAAAACAAGCATTGAAAGCATTGGCTAATGCGGATCAGGTAAAAACATGGGTGAAGATTCTGCTGGACGAACGGACAAAACTGGTTCAGGAACTTCAGACCTTGTCTTTTGTACAGCATATTTATCCCACTGATGCCAATTTCGTGTTAGTGAAAGTGGCTGATGCCAACGCGTTGTATCAATATTTGGTGGAAAAAAGCATTATTGTGCGAAACAGAAACACCGTTTCGTTGTGTCTGGGTTGTGTCCGCATCACTGTGGGAACACCTTCTGAAAACCACACACTACTGGAAGAACTGAAAAACTTTAAATAAGCACCGATTACTCCAAAAAGAGCACAGAAAATGATTTTCTGTGCTCCTTTTAGTGCTATCGGAGTTCCTTTTGGTGCTACCGGAGTTCCTTTTGGAGCTATCGGAGTTCCTTTTGGTGCTACCGGAGTTCCTTTTGGTGCTACCGGAGTTCCTTTTGGTGCTATCGGAGTTCCTTTTGGAGCTATCGGAGTTCCTTTTGGTGCTATCGGAGTTCCTTTTAGTGCTACCGGAGTTCCTTTGGGTGCTACCAGAGTTCCGATAACTGCTATTGGGTATGTTCTAAAAATTTTCTATCTTTACACAAAATCTAACAAAATAAGCAATTTTCTGTATTAATTTAATTTAGAGAAAAATGAGTAAAATAATTATCAATAGTTTTGACGAACTAAATGAATTTGTCGGTAAAGAATTAGGTGTGTCTGATTATATTACAATCACTCAGGAGCAAATCAACCTGTTTGCGGATGCAACACTGGATCATCAGTGGATACACGTGGATGAAAATCGTGCCAAAACCGAAAGCCCCTTCAAATCGACTATTGCTCACGGTTTTCTGAATTTATCGGTGTTGCCTTATCTTTGGGAACAAATTATTGAAGTCAATAATTCGAAACTTACTGTGAATTATGGCATTGAAAATCTGCGTTTCAATCATCCGGTTTTGGTAAATAGCGAAGTTCGACTTCGAGCCAAACTGAAATCTTTAATCAATCTGCGGGGCATTTCCAAAGCACATATCGAAGTATCGATGGAAATTAAAGATAATAAGAAAACGGCTCTGGACGGCACAATCGTATTTTTGTATCATTTTATTTAAAATAAAATTTATTTAAACAGTAAGGACAAAGCATAAAAGTTTTGTCCTTTTCTTATTTTTCAGAGAACAATGATTAGTTTTGAACCTAAATAAAAGCACAGAATGAAATATAGAAAATTAGGAAAAACAGAGATAATGCTACCGGCAATGGGACTTGGATGCATGGGAATGAGTCACGGTTATGGCGAACCGAATGACGTGGAATCCATTGCAACGCTGGAAAAAGCAATTGAGATCGGCATTACATTTTGGGATACAGCCGATATTTATGGAGCCGGTAAAAATGAAGAACTTATTTCAAAAGTTCTGAAACCAAACCGCGACAAAATATTTCTGGCAACGAAATTTGGGTTTAAACCCAACCCGGATAACAAATATGCTTTCGGATTTGACGCGTCACCAAAACACATGAAAAGTGCTGTGGAAGCCAGCCTGAAACGCCTTAAAACGGATGTGATTGATTTGTATTATGCGCATCGCATCGATCCGAATGTTCCGGTTGAAGAAATGGTTGGCGCCATGGCTGAACTGGTAAAAGAAGGAAAAGTCCGCTTTTTGGGTTTATCTGAAGCTTCTTCCAATTCATTGCGACGAGCATGTACAGTTCATCCAATTTCAGCACTTCAAAGTGAATATTCGTTGTTGACCCGTGATGTTGAAAAAGACATATTACCAACTTGTAGAGAATTGGGTATTACTCTCGTTCCTTTCAGTCCTTTGGCACGTGGATTAATGACCAATACGCTTGATATTAAAGAAATAAAGGAGGGCGATTTCCGTAAAACTTTACCGCGCTATCAACAGGAACATGCCGAAAATAATTCAAAACTTGCAGCCGGATTTGCCGAAATTGCCGGAAAGAAAAACTGTTCAGCTTCGCAACTTGCTTTAGCCTGGGTTTTGGCTCAAGGCGATAACATCATTCCAATTCCGGGAACTAAACGTCGAAAATATCTGATTGAAAATGCCGGTGCCATTGACGTTGAACTAAATACAGTAGATTTAGCAGAAATTGAATTATTGCTGAACAGATTTCCGAATATCGGTGCCAGGTACAATGAAAATAATAACAAATTGGTTGATAAAAACTAAAGTTTCAAAAAAAAACAACTTACTTTATTGTGAAACCTTATATATATTTTTTTTGAACGAAAAAAGAAGTATTTTTACAGCTAATATTATCTCTTTTATCAATTTACATACATCACATAAAATTTCAAATTATGAACCACTTATTATTTATGAATTTAGGAGCAGGTGAAATTATTGTCATTGCTCTTGTTGTACTACTATTATTTGGGGGCAAAAAGATTCCCGAATTAATGCACGGCATCGGTAAAGGCGTAAAAAGCTTCAAAGAAGGGATATCCGACATCGAAACTGAAATAAAAAAAGACGTTAATTCTGTTGACGATAAAAAAGATCTGACAAAATAAAGATGAACGTCACAGCCGACAGTGAAATGTCCTTCTGGGACCACTTGGATGAGTTACGCAAAATATTGTTTCGAATAGCAATATTTGTAGGTATTATTTCATTTGTGCTGTTCATGTACATGAAAGAATTGTTCGACAATGTTATCCTTGCTCCTACGCGGAATGATTTTTTTCTATACGAATGGCTGAATCAGGTTGCGAAAAAACTACCGATTATACCGGACTTTTGCATCGGAACGTTTCAGGTAAAAATAATCAACATCAATCTGGCTTCTCAATTCTTAATTCACATGTCCACATCGTTTTGGTTCGGACTGGTATTAAGTTTTCCGTTTGTCATTTATCAACTTTTCATTTTCGTAAAACCTGCACTTTATAGCAACGAACGAAAAAATACCGGTCTGGCTTTTTTCTTTGGAAATATCCTGTTTTACATAGGAGTAGCTATCGGTTATCTTATGGTTTTTCCGCTTACATTGCGGTTCTTAGCCGGATATCAGCTCAGTTCGTATATTGAAAACAGTGTATCGCTCGATTCATACATGGACAGTTTTTTAATGTTATGTTTCATTATGGGACTTGTTTTTGAATTGCCTTTGCTTTCGTGGTTTCTTTCAAAACTAGGCATTTTACACCGTAGTTTTTTCAATAAATTCAGAAAACATGCAGTAATTATTTTATTATTAGTTGCAGCATTTATAACGCCATCAGGCGATCCATTTACACTTATGGTTGTATTTTTACCCGTTTATTTGCTTTGGGAAATAAGTGCGATGGTGGTAAAAAAATAAAATTCAATACTAACTTTGAAAATTGAAGTATTATGAAACGTAGAGATTTTTTCAAATCAGCAGCCGTGTTAAGTGCTGCGACACTTTTAAATTCCAATGTTCTGGGTTCAAATTCCACAGCGGGTAAACTTGCCGTTCAGTCAGAACCTGATTTGGTGGCTGTGATGGGTGGAGAACCTGATGTGATGTTGGCGCGCGCCATTAAAGAATTAGGTGGAATCGGTCGCTATGTAAAAAAAGGCGATAAAGTGGTGATTAAGCCCAATATCGGTTGGGACAAAAAACCAGAAATGGCAGCAAATACAAATCCAATTTTGGTTGGTGCTTTGGTGAAAATGTGCAAAAGTGCAGGAGCTTCAGAAATTATTGTTTTTGATCACACTTGCCAGGATTGGAAAAAGTCATATACCAACAGTGGAATTGAAGCAGCAGTAACACAAGCTGGTGGTAAAATGGTTCCCGGAAATGACGAATCATATTATCGTGATGTGGAAATACCTCAAGGTGTGAACATGAAAAAAAACAAGATTCATAAAGCCTTACTCGATTGTGATGTCTGGTTTAATGTTCCGGTTTTAAAACATCACGGCGGAGCCAAAAATTCTATTTCTATGAAAAATCTGATGGGTATTGTCTGGGACAGAGGATTCTTTCACGGTCACGATTTGCATCAATGCATTGCCGATATCTCAACTTTCCATAAAAAGCCTGCACTAAACATCGTTGATGCATACCGTATTATGAAATCAAACGGACCTCAGGGAAAATCGGAAGCAGATGTGGTTCTACTCAAATCGCTACTTGTGTCGCCTGATTATGTGGCTGTGGATACTGCTTCAATGAAAATGTTTTCTCAGGTTCAGCCCACTGATATGAAAGATGTTCGCTACATCGGTCTTGCCGAAAAATTACACGTTGGTACACAGAATCTTGAAAAGCTGAATGTGAAAAAGATCAAA
Source organism: Bacteroidales bacterium (assembly GCA_038244215.1). Classification (GTDB taxonomy): domain Bacteria; phylum Bacteroidota; class Bacteroidia; order Bacteroidales; family Paludibacteraceae; genus Paludibacter. Next base: position 1,169 of record JBBRTR010000058.1, on the reverse strand, counting down.
TTGTAATTCAAATCTTATTTTTTATCCTTTCTGATGATGAAATTCCTGAAATATATCCGGGTTATACTGGCTGTCTTATTTTTTACTCCAATTTTAGTTTTCTTTCTGGATTTTAGCGGGAAACTCCCAAACGGATTGCATCGGTTTCTGAGTATTCAGTGGATTCCTGCATTACTTTCATTGAATCTGATTGTCATCGGAATTCTTTTTGCATTGAGCATACTTTTTGGTCGAATTTACTGTTCAACCATTTGTCCGTTGGGAGTTTTTCAGGATATAATTGCGTGGAAAATGCTTTTTTTCAAAAAGAAAAAGAAAAAATTCCGGTTTGAATTTACAAAACCACAAAACATCTTACGATATAGTATTTTAGCTATAACCGTTTTGATTTTTATCTTCGGAAGTTCATTCCTCGTGATTTTACTCGATCCCTATAGTACTTTTGGAAGAATCACCACCCAGCTTTTCAGACCGCTGGTTGTCTGGGGAAATAATGGCCTCGCATCCATTTTCAATGGCATGGGGAATTATTCACTATACACTGTCGAACAACTGGCTTTTGTGCCACTTGCATTCATTATTGCCGTGATTTTTTTCTACAAAGTTGCAGAGTTGTCTGTTCGTCATGGTCGTTTGTATTGCAATACAATTTGTCCCGTTGGCACTTTTCTGGGATTATTTTCAAAATTCTCGCTATTCCATATTTCAATTGAAGAATCAAGTTGTATCAATTGTGGAATTTGTGCCAAACATTGTAAGTCGGAATGTATCGACAGCAAAGCTATGAAAGTGGACGATTCACGTTGTGTAACTTGTTTCAATTGCATTTCTTCCTGTAAAAATAATAGTATAAAATATGATTTTCGGTACAAAAAGCCCGATGCACAAGTAGTTGAAACCCCAGCCAATAAAAGCCGTCGGACATTTTTATTGGTTTCAGGTGCATTAATTACGACTGCCACTTTTGCTAAAACAACTAAATTGCTGAACAAAAATGATTCAATTCTCTCGCGGAAACCCATCATGCCTCCGGGAGCTAAAAACATTGAACATTTTAATTCTCATTGCACCGGCTGTCAGCTTTGCGTGACCAAATGCCCAATGCAGGTTTTAAAACCTGCTTCCATGGAATATGGCATTTCAGGCATTATGCAACCACGTCTGGCTTT
>JBBRTR010000057.1:0-17490 GCA_038244215.1 Bacteroidales bacterium | reverse complement strand
TGACTTCCCATAATTATTACGAAACTTTATGCCTCTCACATTGGAAGATCTTTGTTGAAGGCTTTCAATAACTTCCCATGATTTATCTTTACTACCATCATTCACAAATATTACTTCAAAAGTAAATTTGTTTTTATTCATTACTTCTTCAATCCAATCAAACAGTTTCGGAAGCGATTCTTCCTCGTTATAAAGCGGTACAATGACTGAAATATCCATATTGATTTTATGATTTTTAAATAATTGATGAGGATTGATTAATTTTCAAAGATACTTTTATCCTTTTTGACAAATGCACTTAATATTAAACTCCAGAAAATTCCGGAAATTATACTTCCCAAAATATTAAGTAAAGCAAACGATGCCGGTTTATACATTTTTTCAAACATAGTAATGGATTGATCATCAATGTTGAACTTTAGAGTTTCATATAATTTCAGTTGAGCATTCATGATTGTATCCAGGTAGGTTTTATCAATAAATTTTGTATAGATTAATATGACCAGTGAAGCAATTAAAGACCCATATAAATAGGTTTTAAACATATAATGGAATGCTTGTCTGTATGTTATTATTCCATCCAATTCTTTTTCCCTTAAATTGAATGTCATTTTATAAAGTACAAATAGCAAATATACTGAAACACCAAGACTTATAGAAGCTAGAATATTATTGGTTTGTGCCGAAAATACAAATTTTACGGATAATAAAAGACCTATAAAAAGACCATTTATCATGGCCGACTTAGCTATATTTGACTGCATATCAAAAGATTTCATATAAGCTACAAAAGTACGAAAAAACTACTTATAATAAAACTATAAGTCGAATAAATAAAGTTTACAAAAAAGAGCTTAGTTAAATATGCGTTTTAATCGTTTTATCAATTAAACTACAAAAAAAGAGGCAGTGAAACACTACCTCTCTAAATAAATTTCCTAATTATTTATGGGATAAATAACGTTCCGAATCAATTGCTGCCTTACAGCCTGTACCTGCTGCAGTTACGGCTTGACGATAAATTGGGTCTGCAACATCTCCGGCAGCAAAAACTCCTTTTACATTTGTTTTTGTTGTACCGAGTATTGTTTTTATGTAGCCAACTTCATCCGTTTCAATCCACGGTTTGAAAATATCAGAGTTCGGTTTGTGACCAATTGCCAAAAAGAAACCATCAATATCTAAATGAATTTTAGTTTCATCAGATTCTCCTTTGCGTTTAACCAGATCGACTCCCTGAACAACTCCTTCACCTGTCAAACCCAATGTTTCGTGTTCAAAAAGAACTTCAATTTTGGGGTTTTTTAAAACACGATCCTGCATGATTTTGGAAGCACGTAAATAATCTTTTCGTACTATCAGATACACTTTCGAAGCAAGACCGGAAAGATAAATTGCTTCTTCACAGGCAGTATCACCACCACCAACAACAGCAACTTTCATTTTACGATAAAAGAATCCATCGCAGGTTGCACAGGCAGAAACTCCCGAACCTGCATATTTCTTTTCATCAGGTATCCCCAAATACTTAGCAGTTGCTCCGGTTGAAATAATAATCGTTTCAGCCTCAATCACTTTTTCACCATCAATGGTTACTTTATAAGGAATTGAAGATAAATCGGTTGCAGTAGCTGTTCCAAATCGAATGTCAGCACCAAAACGTTGAGACTGTATCTTTAAATCTTTCATTAATACAGGCCCGGTAATTCCTTCGGGATAACCCGGAAAATTCTCAACTTCAGTAGTTGTGGTTAATTGACCTCCGGGTTCCATACCTTCGTACAAAACGGGAGAAAGATTTGCGCGTGCGGCATAAATGGCAGCTGTATATCCTGCCGGACCTGATCCGATAATCAGACAACGTACTTTTTCATTCATAATTATATAGTTTTTGTTTTTCTATTTGTGAATTAATTTTCCAATTTGAATATCTCTTAAATCAAATTTCAGGACTTAAAAATTATCTTAAGTCATTTTCTGTTACTCCTTTATATTTCGAAGCATTGAAAATAAAGAAATTATCGCTAACATTTATTCCTTTTTGAAAATTACTTAGGGTGAGAAGCGTTGAACCGCCATTTTTATTGATTGACTTTATAGAAAACAGATTTTTATTCGTTTTGTTCACCTGAACTTCAATCTTGGATATTTCCGTGTTTTTTACTTTTGGAATCATATCAATACAATAAAACTGAGCTGATTTTATTGCACTGAATCGAATGATACATTTGCTTTGGTAGCCTGACAAAATGGCCATTGGATTCGTTTCGGACAATTCTTTGTCTGTTGGTTCGGTGATGGAAACTTCATTGTTTTGTGGAACATAAGACCATTGGGTTTTGCCGTTGAACCAGGCTTTCATTTCGTTCATATCCAACACAAATTTACTTCCTTTTAAAGTGAAAGTCCCCGTTGTGGTTTGACCTTTAGGATTACTTTTATCGCTGATAACCAGTTTGAAATCAGTTTTTATTGCTGAGTTTTTTGCAGATAATAAAACATCAGAAATTATTTGTTCTGCTTGTTTATTGTTTTGCGCATTCAGCAATTGAAATGAAAAAAGAGCAAGGGCAATAATGTATTTAATTTTAGATGTCATGTGGTAAGTTTAAATATTTAAATAATTCCTTACAAGGAACGTGCCAGTAGAAATAAACTACAAGTGTTTCAATATCTGTTCCAAGTGATAATCGTCCATAACCAGGACCTGACGGGCTTTGCTGCCTTCGAAAGGACCAATAATGCCGACAACTTCCAATTGATCCACAATACGACCGGCACGATTATAACCGATAGAAAATTTGCGCTGAATTAACGATGTTGAGCCTTGCTGATTGGCTACAATCAGACGAGCAGCTTCTTCAAAAAGCGGATCACGTTTGCTCATATCCACTGAACTTGCATCAATTCCTTCACCTTCAACGTTGACATATTCAGGTAGATAAAACGCAGTTGGATAAGCTTGCTGTTTGCTGATGTGGTGAACAATATTTTCAACTTCGGGCGTGTCAACAAAAGCACATTGAACACGAATCAAATCATTTCCCTGCGAAAATAACATATCACCGCGACCAACTAATTGATTGGCACCCGGAGAATCGAGAATGGTTCTGGAATCAATCATTGATGAAACGCGGAACGCAACCCGAGCCGGGAAGTTAGCTTTAATCACTCCGGTAATAATATTGACGGAAGGACGCTGAGTGGCAATAATCATGTGAATTCCAACTGCACGTGCCAACTGAGCAATACGTGCAATTGGCATTTCCACTTCTTTGCCGGCCGTCATAATCAAATCGCCAAATTCATCCACAATCACCACAATATACGGCAAAAATCGATGTCCTTTATCCGGATTTAAGTGACGAATGGTGAATTTTTCGTTGTATTCTTTCACATTACGCACATGAGCTTTTTTGAGCAAGTCATATCGCTCATCCATCTCCTTACAAAGTGAATTCAATGTTTCAACCACTTTGCTGGTGTCGGTGATAATTGCATCGTCGCCATCCGGCAATTTTGCCAGAAAATGTTTTTCAATATCACCATAAATATTGAATTCAACCTTTTTAGGATCGACCAAAACAAGTTTAAGTTCAGCCGGATGCTTTTTATAAAGTAACGATGTAATAATTGCATTTAAACCGACAGATTTTCCTTGTCCGGTTGCACCTGCAACTAACAAGTGAGGCATTTTGGCCAAATCCACCATGAAAATTTCATTGGTAATGGTGCGACCGAAAGCCACCGGTAATTCAAATTTTGATTCCTGAAATTTCTTTGAAGCAATAACTGAATGCATTGAAACAACCTGTGGATCAGCATTTGGAACTTCGATACCGATGGTTCCTTTTCCCGGAATCGGCGCAATAATACGAATCCCGGTAGCGGCCAGACTAAGCATAATATCGTATTCCAGATTTCTGATCTTGGAAATACGAACGCCGGCTTTCGGCACAATTTCATACAGTGTTATGGTTGGACCGACCGTAGCTTTTATGGTTTCTATTTCGATTCCATAATTTTGTAAAGTGGTGATAATGCGGTTTTTATTCGCATTTTGTTCCACCATATCAATTTGAGTATCATTGTCGGTACCATAAACTTTCAATAAATCGAGAGTCGGAAAATTATAATGTGATAAATCCAGAGTTGGATCATATCTTCCAAGTTTGGTTACATTGTAGAACGGATCTTCGTGTTCATTATCTGTAAATCCAAGCTCAACCGCATCAACCGGTTTGTTTTCTTCTTCGTGTTCAGGTTGTTCAATTTCAAATGGAACATCATTTATTTCAACCGGTTCGGTTTCAATAATCAGTTCATCATCAGTTGCATTTCCTTTTTTAATCCAATCTTCAGGAATAATTTCGGTACCTACAGCCACTGATGTTTCAAGAGTTTCATTATCATCATATAATAAATCTGGAGTGATTTCCTGATTTTTAGATTTTCGGGAGAAAATACGTTTTAAAAATGGAACAGTTGCTTTTGAACTTACAATTGTATAGGTAAGGAATGTTCCGATTAAAATCATTAAAGTTCCGGGAATTCCTACATATGAAATCAGCCAATTGCTGATATTATCACCATGTTTTCCTCCGGGAGAAAAGAAAAAAATGTATTTTTCGTAAAGTGGAGTAAAAATATATCCTAGCAAAACCGAAACCCAGATTAGCCAGAAACTACTGTGAAAGAATGCTTTCCAAAGTTTGGTGACCCGCACATTGAAAAGTCGCATGGCTAATACAAAACAAAAATATAAAATGGCAAAAGAGGAAATCCCAAACCATTTATTTATAAAAGTTTCAGCTAAAACAGCACCGGTTACGGAAGCCCAGTTTTGAATCTGCGCACGCATTTGTTGGATTTCGCTCCACGAAAGATCCATTTTGCTTTGGTCGGCAGCACCGGTAAAAAAGTAGGAAACAAAAGATATCAACAAAAACAAAATAACCAACAACAATCCGATTCCCAAAATGATACGTGTCCGTTCATCTGTCAGAAACTGAATGAATTGTTTCCAAAAACCATTTTGATCAGGATTTTTAGCTTGTCTTTGTTTTTTCTGTTCCGACTTTGATTCGGGTCTTTGTTCCGGTTTGGGAGTAGTTTTTATCGGTTTTCTCGGTGCCATATTAATCAATTCAAAATCAGGAATTCTAAATCAGTTATTAAATTCAGGTTTTAATTTGCAAAAATAATAAAAATGAATTCGCTAATTACATCTTTTACTATAAATTTGCAGAAAAAATAATTTTCATATACAGACTAATAATTTAGCGAAGTAAATATCGACAAAGCTAATTAATTAAACAATGACTACAAAACAACGATACGAGAATATTATTGCCTGGTTTTCAGAAAATGTTCCGATTGCTGAAACGGAATTGCATTATTCCCATCCGTTTGGATTGTTGGTAGCTGTTATTCTTTCGGCGCAATGCACTGATAAACGGGTGAATATGATCGTTCCAAAATTACTGGCTGATTTTCCTACAGCAGAAGTTATGGCCGAAACAACTTCAGAAGTTATTTTTGAATATATCCGTTCGGTTTCATACCCGAACAATAAAGCGAAGCATCTGGTGGGAATGGCCCAAAAACTGGTTTCTGATTTTGGAGGAATTGTTCCCGACGATGTGGATCAACTTCAGACTTTGCCCGGTGTGGGCCGAAAGACGGCAAATGTAATTGCTTCGGTGATTTTTGATAAACCGGTAATGGCTGTTGATACGCATGTTTTTCGGATTTCGGAACGATTGGGACTGACAACCAACTCGAAAAATCCATTGCAAACAGAACTTGAACTGATAAAATACATTCCACCCGAACTGATTCCCAAAGCGCATCATTGGCTGATTTTACACGGACGTTACGTGTGTGTTGCACGCAAGCCAAAATGCGAAATTTGTGGATTGAAGCCGTGGTGTAGATATTATAAGGATCATATCTTGTAAAATTTATTGTCAATTATTAATTACTTAGTATATTTGCAATCGGAAAAACTTTAAAATTTATTTACTATGATTGATGAAGAATTAGTACGTTGCCGCCCTTGCGGTTATGTTATGAAAGCAAGCGATTTAGGTGATGTTTGTCCTGCCTGTGGTTTACCGCGAAATGTTTTTGAACCCTATCGTGAACGTGTTTCCGCAAACCGCTTGTTTTTATTAAGTCTGGATATTCATCCTATCGCCATTCATTTGTCACAGACCTTTGTGGCATTAACACCGCTGCTCATTATTTTTCATTGGATATTTCCCGATTTTCAGGAAGTAATTATTCATTCAGTCATTAATTTTTCAATTATTGCCCTTCCATTTACTTTGATAATATCATTTGTTTCAGGACTTGTTGACGGGATAACCCGCTTCAAAACATTGAGAACACCTATGCTAAAATCGAAAATTATTTTCAGTTCACTTATTTTAGTGTTGGCATTTTTTCAACTGATTGTTTTCACACCTGGCGAATATCAATGGTATACAATTCTGATTAGTTTGGCAGCTTTAGCTTGTGCATTTAAGCTTGGTCTTATCGGGAAAAGGTTAATCGACGTAATTCTGCCGGGAACTTATGTTGCACGCAAGAAAAAGAAAACAAAAGTGGCTCCGAAAGCTAAAATGATTAGTATCGAGCCTCCGATTGAAAATTAATTTCCGATTTAAAATAGCATATTCCCCGTTTCAGAATTCAATCTGTGACGGGGAATTTTTATTTTTTGAAAGACTCAAAACAGCAACTTTTTGCATCGTTTATTTATTTTGAGTACCTTTGCACAAAATCGTATCCCTCAAGGTTAATGTTTGAGCTTGTGAAAGAAGAGAGGATGCACAACATTTTTATGACATTTGATAAATTAGATCTGATAGAGCCGATCTTAAACGCTCTAAAACACGAAGGTTATACCCAACCAACTCCGATTCAGGAAATTTCAATTCCAATTATACTTAAAAGTCAGGATTTATTAGGATGCGCGCAAACAGGAACCGGTAAAACGGCGGCTTTTGCTATCCCGATACTTCAACAACTGCATTTAAATAAAGGGTTTGAACGTGCTCCACGCAAAATAAAAGCGTTGATTGTAACGCCAACGCGTGAACTTGCCATTCAAATTGGCGAAAGTTTTGCAGCTTACGGTCGGTTTTTGAATTTGCGTCATACCGTGGTTTTTGGTGGAGTTCCTCAGGGAAATCAAGTCGGTGCTTTGAAAGCCGGTGTGGATATTCTGATTGCAACTCCCGGACGATTACTCGATTTGATTAATCAAGGTTATGTGAAATTGGGTGATATCAGTATTTTTGTACTTGATGAAGCCGACCGCATGCTTGACATGGGTTTTATACACGATGTAAAAAAGTTGATAAAACTGATTCCTGCCAAACGTCAATCTTTATTCTTTTCGGCAACCATGCCGGAATCAATTCGGGTGTTGGCAAGTACAATTCTGACTAATCCCGAAGAAGTTTCGGTAACGCCGGATGCTACAACCGCCGAAACAGTTCAGCAGGAAATGTATTTTGTGGATGCAAGCGATAAAAAGGATTTGCTGATTCACATTCTTCAGGATAAAAAAATAGCAACAGCGCTGGTTTTTACACGCACCAAACACGGTGCGGATAAAGTTCAGCGTTTGCTTTCTAAAGCACGTATCAAAGCGGAAGCCATTCATGGAAACAAATCGCAGAATGCCCGTCAGAATGCATTGAAGAATTTCAAAGATCGCACCACCCGCGTTTTGGTAGCAACAGATATTGCAGCCCGTGGAATTGATATTGATGATTTGAATTTGGTGATTAATTACGAAATTCCAAACATTCCTGAAACGTATGTTCACCGCATTGGTCGAACAGGTAGAGCAGGACTCGATGGAAAAGCAGTTTCATTCTGCGATGCAGAAGAAATTGAATACCTGCGTGATATTCAGAAACTCATATCCATTGAAATACCGGTGGTGAAAGAACAGCCTTATCATGCCGATTATGTGATCACTGATAAAAAATCAAAGATTAAACCGAAAGTTGCATCCCGTGGAAAAGGCTCAGGCATTGATCCCGGAAAAGGAAAACGAAGAGTTGGAACTGACCGAAATGTGACCAAACCACAGGCAACAAAAGCACCTGCACCAAATCAGGAAAATTCTCCAAAGAAAATATTCCTTCGAAAATAAAAAAAAAGCCGGCTGAATTTCAAGTTGAAATTCAGCCGGTTTGTTGTTTATCTCTTTGTACGAAATTATGCAATTTCAATGTGTTGATGACTTGGTAAATCGACCGACAGGTTTACCTGTGCTTTTAATGCTTCAAAAACTCTCAGAATTGTAGAAAAACGAACATCTTTCGTGTTGTTTTCTATTTTCGAGATTTGAGATTTTTGAACGCCAATTAATTTACCCAGTTCTTCCTGTGTCATATTTTGGTCAATACGTGCTTTCTTGATGATTCCTCCAATAACATCAATCCGAAGTTCATAATCAAACCTTTCCCGATTTGATGTTCCTATTGCACCAATGTATTTGTCGGTTAATTCTTCTAATGTATGCTTTTTCATTTATTTTCTACTTTGAATTGTAATAGGTTTTCATTACTACTAATGCTTTATCAATTTCCTGTTTTGGAACTTTCCACTCTTTCTTTATAAAACCATGTGTACATACAACAATTTTTGGCTTTAAAGAGTTTTTATCCCAAAAGGATAGAAGCCTTATTTGTTTTCCCTGATAAAGTGTTCTGAATTCCCAAATATCGTCAGTCAACTTTTTAAATAGATCAGAATCATTCACTAAGCGCGATTTCCATAAATTGTAAAGAACTTTTTCTCTAGTTTTTTCGTCTAATTTTTCAAGAAAATCGTCTACCTCATCCAAAAGTTCTACGTCAAATTTGTAATCCATAGTTTTTAAGAGTATGCAAAGATAAGTATAATTTCCTGATAAGGAAACATTAGGGAATTAAATTTATTTGTTTCTTTATTGAAGCTTTAAATACTTTTACAAGAAAGACCATCTTTTATTTCTTAGGTTGTAATATTGTGTTGTAAGCCGAAAGAAGTGCTTCTGCAACTATTTCTTTTGGGACTTTGTCGAGTAAAAAAGTCGTAGCTCCCTTTTCTCCCCATTTGTTTGGAACAGGATAAATGGCTGTATCTATTTTACAAAAAATATTTTGCTCCTCAGTAGTCAAAAAAATATTTGCAGAATTGTCTTTTTCCAGGTAAGTCGCGAACATTCTTTTATTGATTATTTTAAAGCCAATCCTCTCAAAGTGCGGGCGTGACTCTACCCACGGAAACGAGAGAGCCAAATCAATAAACTCATTTTTTGTCATAATTATTGTCTGTAAACTTGCCCCCAAATGTTTAAAAGAATCTCACTTTAGTACTTTTGACAACTCCCACGGCTGAAGCACGAATTCTATCATTGGCATTTTATTGTTAGTTCTGCTCAATTGAACACGCAATATAATCGCGCGGGAGCAAGGATATTTCTAACTACAAAGGATTACAAATCCTAAGAATTCATACAGTTGGGATTACAAATCCCAACGACAAGTCAAATTCGCTAGGACAGAGTTTTAATTACTTTTTGCTAAAATGATTCCTTTGAATGTCTTTATTCGTGTATAAATTGTAGTTCCAAGTAAGTTCCAATCTTCTGTTCCTACAACTATATATTTAAATCCTTTGTTATCTTCAGTTTTATTGATGGTAATTGAGATTGCATTTAAGTTTGTTCCAAGTTTAAAGCCATTAGTCGATATATATGCACTTATAGGAATATATTTTTCATTTTTGTCTTTACCATATGTGATTTCAAGAAAATACTTTGAAATTAAGTTTTTTTCTAATTCCTCACGTTGAAATGTAGTAGTTTGATTATTTAAGCTGTCAATGGAATTAAATGTCCAAGTGTCATTATTAGTTGTATTTGTTTTGTTGTTTTTGTTAGTGCTTGTATGATTACACATTGACAAAAATCCAATTACAAAAATAATAGCTGCAAACAATCCTATCTTATCTCTTATAAGTTTTGTTGCTTTTAAACAAATTGTCAAAAAGTAAATAAGTAGTCCGATATTCAATAATCCCCAAATTAAATACATCATAGTCGTGTTGTTTTTATTGTATTTATATTTTTTTTACTTGTTTCACTTTGAAATCAAACCGTCCAAATATGTTTTTAAATATTTTTCTAATTTTTCTGTATCATCAACCAGGATTACTTGTCTTAGTCGATTGTTTTTTAGTTTTATGTGAAGTATTTTCCTTCTAAACATTTTTTTTACTTTTATAGACTTCACATTGTTCGTTAATAATTGACTTTTAGTTGACTTTGAAATCATGAAAACAATAAGCGATGATATTAACAATATACACATTATCAATAAAGTTGAATCATATGATTTATCACCTATTCTTTCAAAATTATATATACCAAATATAATACTGAATACACTAAATATACTAAAAATAACAATAATATATTTTTCTGTTTTAGCATTGTCTGAAATGATAATTTTGTCTTTTTCAAATGAAATACTACCTTTTTTTAGTCTGAATGTTTGTGTCATTTTATTACTTTTTAGTGGTTTGTAAGAAATTTGTGTCAGTTTTATTTATCGTTTTTTTGTTTTTTCGTTAAAGTCTGAAAAGAATTGTCCGCCAAGCAAAGCTCAGTTCGACGTAGTCTCCAGACTACGTCGTGGTAGAAGCAAGGTTCTACCTTGTGTTTTTTAATATGGAAGTCTGGAGACTTCCTTTTTGATGCGACATAGCGGGACGCTATGCCGAACCCTTTTATCTTTATTTAAACTACGACCAACTGGGCAAAGTTTCCTCATTCCATTTTATGTACTTTGGGTTGTTACTATTTTTGCTATCTTATTTTCTAATAAATCTTATTTTGGGTGTATAAATAACTTTTTTGTCATTATTTATTCTAACAGCATTGACAATAATATAAATTGAATTTGATAGGTACATCAAACCTAAAAAAAGGAAGTTCATCATTAACATCGAAGTTATTGAAGTTGAATCAATGTTTCCTGTCATTTTAGACGCAGCATTAACAGTAATACTACTGTATCCAATAAAAAGTAGCATTGACCAAGTTATCTGAAAGTTTAAAATCTCTTTTGCAATCTCATTTACATTGCGGATTTTGTCTTTTTTTGATATCCAAATTATCAAAGGAACTATAATTCCTAAAAGCGGAAATAGAATAAAGCTTAAAGCGGATAGATTTAAACTCATCAAAAATCCTTTATCCTCTTGAACTGTCCAATCAATAATCTCATCAGGTGAAACATCAAATGCCAATGCAAGTCTTTTAAGAGAATCGCCCCTAGGTTCTGTTTCTCCATTTTCAATTCTTTGTACTGTTCGTAAACTTAGTCCAGTCTTTTCTGATAATTCTTCTTGAGAAAAACCTTTTCGGTTTCTCAGTTCTTTAATCCTTTGAGCAAGTTCTTTGTTCTTCATTTTGGTTTGTTTTTAAATTCAGAACAAAAGTATATTTTATAAAATTAATTAGTTGCGCCATTCTTATGTCATATTTACGTCATTTATGTCTGGAAGCTATTTTGACGCTTTTTGTATTCCACACTCACCAGTTCATAAATCTCTATTCTTTTTTTTATTACCCTGACCCCCGCTGGCCCACGCTGCCGCACGATTGTATCGTGTGGCAACAACATTATATCCCAGTACATCTCCCCCACTGGCGCATATATTTGCTTTATCAGTAATATGAAATGCTGTTAGATTTTTTTTTAAAATACACACATTTTTCGTATAAAAAAAAACGGAGCGTCGACTTATCGGCGCTCCTTAATCTTTATTATACCGTTGGTGCGTTCAGATCGAGTGTCTTTTGAGGAGCAGACCGATGGTAAATCACGTTGGCTGCGTCTTTATAAGTATTGTAAAACTCCGGAGCTTTGCGTTGGAACTGTGGTGCAAGGCGTTCCAGCGTGTTTTTCTTGATATCGGCAGCCGCTGCAAATAGCTGCGCTATCCGACGGGTGATGTCTTTTTTGTCAATCACTGCTGTACGTCGTAAGCCGGTACTCCCTTTCAGACGGGTGAGAATGCTGTCAAACTCTGTAATTTCCGCGCTCGTGATGCCGGTTTCAGCAAGGTCGGCTTCGGGAATTTTGCGCGCTTCAACCACGGTATTGGAACAGGCATCTATCAGTTCGTGCGCATCCATATGGGCTACTTTCGAAGGTTTGTAGTTCACAAGTGCTTGCAGAGTTTTGTTGCCTTGCTTTCCGGCATACGCATGTACCGCACCCGAAATTTCAATCAGAGAATCGATGACTTCGTTGTGCAAATCCGTCTTATCTTCCGTAATACCCGTCAGGTCTCTATCCTGAATTACGCTCAGATCTTTAATTTCGATCACAATTTCTGCCATTTTGTTGACTCCATCTTCAAAGTAAGGAATGGTCATAAGGATTTCGGGCTTACTTTTAGCAATTGTTACAACCTGTTCGTGCGATTTAAGAATCGCTTTTTGATAATCATTCATAATAATAAAAATTTAAAAAGATTATATTGTTTTTTGGTTTTAGTAAAAAGTCGAAACAAAAATAAAATAAATGTTTCAAATCGCCAAAGATAAATGATGCTTTTTTATAAAATAATTTAAATTTTTATTTGTACCACTGCCTAAGCCCTTTGTTAAGCCGTTTTCGTAAATTGTAGAGAATGTAATTTTATTTGTAAAGTCACTAAATATTCTTGCAGAGTTAGTTTTGCAGTCACAAAGTTGTTATGTATGCCTGCAGAATCATCATATACACTTGCAGAGTTAACATATATACTTGCAGAGTTAGTTTTGCAGTCACAAAGTTGTTATGTATGCCTGCATAATCATCATATACACTTGCAGAGTTAACATATATACTTGCAGAGTTAACATATACACTTGCAAAGTTGACATTGTAAGTTGTTGAGCGGGCAACGTAAAAAATATATGATTATCCCTGTTTGGCGTAGTCTCCAGACTACGTCGTGATAGAAGCAAGGCTCTACCTTGTGTTTTTTAATATGGAAGTCTGGAGACTTCCTTTTTACTGCGACATAGCGGGTACTTCGACATTACTCAGTAACCAACACTATGCCGAACCCTTTTATCTTTATTTAAACTACGACTAACTGGATACTAATTCGAAACTCTAAACTCTGAACTCTAAACTTTTCTAAATTTCTTTCATCAAAAACCTACCTGTTCTTCGGGTTCGTTGTTTTAATAAAATGATCCGGTCGTGGGTTGTTGAATTCACGATTTCGTCATCGATTCCGCGAATAGTCAAAAGTTCCAGACCATCGTTGTAGGTAACTTTGAAATCATTTCCCAACTCGTCGAGCGCACCGGCCAGATAACGGGAATTATCCACACATACCGAAATGCTGATTGCCGAACTCTGAATCAATGATATTTTCAGACGATGTTTACTCATTAATGCAAATGCCTTGGAAAGGCTTTCTTCCAACACAAACGAAAAATCGCGCGGGCGAACGGTAATCAGCACCTGATTTTTTCGCAGAATCAGAATCGGAACATCAATCGGTTTATCCGTTTCGGCTTTTATGACCGAACCTTTTTCCGTCGGACTTCCAAACGGTCGCACATAAAGCGGAATATTCTTATTTTCGAGCGGTTTAATCGTTTTAGGGTGAATAATTTGCGCACCGCTGTAAGCAAGTTCAACAGCATCCAGATAAGTCAGTTCGGGAATATGAACCGTATTTTCAAAAATGCGCGGATCGGCATTCAGTATTCCGGGTACATCTTTCCAAATGCTTACACTTTCGGCATCGAGCAAATTTCCAACCACGGCAGCCGTATAATCAGAACCTTCACGCCCGAGCGTGGTCGGATCGCCTTGGTGATTGGCACCGATAAATCCCTGACTGATATAAATTGTATGTTGCGAAAAATCAACCGCCTCTTTCAGTCGTATTTGCGATTCGTCCATCCGAACATTCGCTTCCCTGAAATTACTGTCGGTAAGCAATAGTTCGCGCATATCCAACCATTTATTTTCAAGACCTGATTCAGTCAGATAAGCCGAAACTATTTTGGTAGAAATAATTTCACCATAGGAAACCAAGCAGTCGTACCATTTATCATAGTCATCGCCCACTCCATGGGTGAGATACTTTTTTAATTCATCAAAAACCGGTTCTACAACATCAAAACCACGTGCAGGATTTGCGAAAAGCTCCGAAATAATATCCTCATGATATTTCACAACTTCATCCAATTTCAACAAAGCCGCGGCACGATCGGCTTTCATAAAATGATCCAACACGATTTCCATGGCATTGGTGGTTTTTCCCATTGCCGAAACCACGATAAATAAATTATCAGTAACTCCCGAAACAATACGATTGATATTTCGGATTCCTTCAGCCGAACGAACCGAAGCACCACCAAACTTATAAACTTTCATCTGCCAACAAATTTTTTATAAATTACAAACCCTTCAAACCTTTCAAACCTTTCAAACTTTCAAAATCTTCAAACCCTTCAAACCTTTCAAACTCTTCAAACTATTCAAACCCTTTCAAACTTTCAAACATAAGAAATAAGGGAAGAATATGAATCAATTACTTTCCTACTAAGGGCTTCGATAACATATAGAAATATATGGCTTTAGCCCCCTTAGTACCTAAGAATAACTTCTTTTGATTTTCCCTTATTCTCAACAAAAAGGTTAGTATTTAAGTCTGCAAAACCGTTCAAACCCTTCAAACCTTTCAAACTCTTCAAACTTTTCAAACCCTTCAAACCGTTCAAACCGTTCAAACCGTTCAAACTTTCAAACTTTCAAACTTTCAAACTTTCAAACTCTTCAAACTCTTCAAACCACTCCTCAAGTCCCCTTTAGGGGATTTAGGGGTCACTCTTTACAAACTCTTCACTCCTATCAACCGATCATAGCGTTCGCCCCACGGACGTTGATACACGTAAATAGTATATTCATTGATAGTTTGCCAGTAACTTCCATCCACCCGTTCGGTCGAAGCAACTTTGCCACCCTTTGGAACAAACCAGTACTGATAATTATATCCGCCCTGCTTCAATAATTCTGTCTGAACATACGCTTCCGCTTTTCCATCATAGTTCATTCTGACCGCCTCATTCATCTGGTTATAATTAAATCCCCCGCCCAGATAAAGCTGACCATCGAAAAATGGTTGTTTAGTGGCCAACGTGAAATGGACAAACATATAATCGGCATACACATCAGCATCCGAAGAGTTCTGGAGATTAATCACAAATTTACCATTCACATCTAAATCAGATATGTATGTTTTTGAATTTTGAATTTTATTGGGATATAAAAAAGCATCATAATGCGGTTGATTGTACCGAATGCTTTCAACTCCTTCGCCGCCAACATAGACCGATGAAATATCAAAACGGTGATATTCGTAACCTCCTTCAAAAATCAATGCTTTATTGTTTACATAATTCAAAACTGATCCCGACAGATAGGTTGGTTTTATATCGGTTACCTGATTATCAATTCGGTCATTCTGCCGTACCACCACTTTTATTTCCGAATTTGGATCCTTAACGGAATATCCTTTCAAATCCACATTAAATTCAAGCTGTTGCAGGCGACCATTTAATTCGGTATCGGTATTACCACGAACTGTGGGCATTATATTTACTTTCGGATCAACAATTGAGAAACAAGCATGTGCAATCGGTTTATCCGGTTGATTATCTTCATAAATAATCACAACGTAGTTTCCCGAAATTTTGAAATTCATATCATTATTCGGCAAACTAAAAGTATAATGAGTGTACAAAAACGTAGTGGTGACGGACAATCTGGAATCCGTTATATTGGCAGTGGTGAAACCAGATATATATTCGGTTGTCGACAAATCGGATGGAGTCCAGTCGGCATTGCATTGCAGCACTTTATAACCGTATGAATGTGATTCGTGTGACATTTCGTCGAAACGTATTTGCAAAACATCCGAACTGTTCAGATTAATTACCGGCAAAAGATATTTTTCATTCTGAATCCCGATTTGTAAAGTTTTAATATCCGGACTAAATATCTGAGTACGATAGACCGTTTGGGCATTGAGTAGAGAAAATGTAAAAATAAGAAGTAAGAAAATAGTTTTTTTCATGGTATTATCATATTGTTATGCAACATTACTATTACAAAAATAAGGAAATTAAGCGAATTAAAATCTACACTGATTATAATTTGTTGAAAATTAGCCGAGCTTTGAATATTGATCAAATCACAATTTGCTGAAATTCTATAGTTTCCAGACATTAAAACGCTGATATTCTATTTTTTGTATATTCTATCTACAAATAATCTTATTTATAAAAATTGAATAATTATTCCAGTTAAGGTTTTTTACTTTCATTTTTTTTTCTCACTTTTGTAGGCCTTATTCAATTTTTTAAAAACTCAAAATAAAATAATCATGAAAAATAAGTTTTCTATCCCACTTTCATTGCTGACAGCATTAATTATAAGCATTTCTTGCATCGCAAAAACGAATGTGCCTGTCAAGAACAATGAAAAAGTCAAAGTACAAATCAGTTGCGTAGCTTTTTATAATCTGGAAAATCTTTTTGACACCATCGACAATGTAAACGTGAATGATGAAGAATACACGCCAAACGGTCCAATCAAATGGAATACTCAAAAATATACTGCTAAAATCCAACACATGTCATATGCCATTTCTCAAATCGGATTAGATTATTGTCCGGCCGGTGTTGCATTCATCGGAGTTTCAGAAATTGAAAACCAAGGTGTTATGGAAGATGTAATTAAACAGCCTGCTTTGGCTAACAGAGGTTTAGATATTGTACATTATGACAGTCCTGATCGTCGTGGAGTGGATGTTGGCCTTATTTATAACCCGAAATTGTTTATCGTAACCAACAGTAAATCGTATCGGTTGCATACTGCGGATTCTACTTTTCGTACACGCGATCAGTTAATGGTGAGCGGCTATTTACAGGGTGAAAAAATTCATGTAATTGTCAATCATTGGCCTTCTCGTTATGGAGGTGAAGCTTTTTCAGCATCAAAACGAAATGAAGCGGCTGCTTTAACCCGTTCAATTGCCGATTCATTAATGCGTCTCGATCCGAAAGCAAAAGTCATTATCATGGGCGACTTAAATGATGATCCAACTAACGAAAGTTGCGCCAAAATTCTTAATGCAAAGAAAGATATAAACGATGTGAAAGTCGGAGATTTATACAATACATTATGGAAAACACTCGATATGGGAGTCGGTTCGTTGGCCTATAATGATCAATGGAATCTGTTTGATCAACAAATTATTTCCTATGGTTTGGCGCATGCCGATCCAGGTACTTTGAAGTTTTGGAAAGCCGAAATTTTCAACCGTGCATTTTTGACTCAGCAAGAAGGAAAATACAAAGGAACACCCTGGCGCACTCATTCCGGTGGTGCCTGGACAAAT
>JBBRTR010000056.1:0-17527 GCA_038244215.1 Bacteroidales bacterium | reverse complement strand
TAAAAAAATTCAAACAAGTTGTTCGACAACAATACGTTGCCGGCGAGAACTCTTTTTTACTCGAATCAGCATTTAAGCAGCTTGATGGTTATTATTTGTACCAGCTTCGAAAGTTATTAATTTGATTCTCATCCTTCCCATTATTCCCACGGAATAAATTCATATCAAATAATAAATTACAAATTAATCATTTGTGAACATCTATGTCATGTTCACACTCAATATTATATCCAAATGGAAAATTATGAATCAATCGAACATGTTTTGGAAAACATGGAAGAGAAAATTGTGTATAAAACAAAAGATAGTTTATTGCCGGGAATTTTACTGCTAATTGCTGCAGTAATTACTTTTGTGCTAATGTCAATTAACGAATGGTCAACAGACAGCATTTACCCGTATTTATTTTTTGTATCAGGGTTTGTCTTCGCATTCATTGGAGTTATGAAAGTTTTTATTCGAAAAAGTTGTTTCGTATCTTCAGTTAATCATCAAAAATTAAAAACTTTTGAACTTTATTTTGATGCCAACGAACGTGACAAAATGATCCGGTTATATACTAACGGGAAAATAGACGAAATTCGCTTTTTGAAACGTTCGATAAATCAGGGACTGAGAATCAGAGTACTTGCAACGAAAGATATGCATCTGTGTTATTCTCAAATCATAGGCTACATTCCTTTTGAACATGTGAATCTGACTTATCCAATGAAGCATGTTATGTCAGAGCTGAATATTTGAACAATCTCAAAAAAGATTAATCAACAGGCGGATATCAATCCAATTTTATGTTTTGAAAGGCCGGTTAACAGAAAGTTAATCGGCCTTTTTTGAAACAATAACACACCTAAAACTAGGAGAAATAAAAAACCCCCATTCGAGAGTTTGGGGGTATTCTAGTATTCAAACCCCCATTTGATGGTTTGAATTTAATTACTTTGTGCGGCTTTCATTTTTTCAGTGCTTTCCTGCATCGTTTTATGAGTAAGGTTGTTTAAATCATCTTTAATCTTATCATATTTCTTCGAAATGCTTTCTGCAAGGTCACTGTATTTTTCTTTCAAGTCGTCCATTTCCTTTGTACTCATACTCCTTATTTTTCTGCGGAGAACTTTCCCTTTTGCCGGAGCAAACAATAATCCCAAAATTGCACCTGCAGCTGCTGCAGCTACTATACCCAGTGCTAGTTTTCCAGAGTTCATAATATTTGTTTTTTAAATAAATGAAGAAATCTATAGAAGAAATTCAACATGCTGTTTTCAAAATTTATTGACACAACAACTTATATATAAATAAAGCTCTGAAGCGATTTATGTTCAGTCATTAACATGATTTAATGCATAAAACCCCAAAACTCCCCCAATGAGAATTGTAAGACTATGTTTATATAAACTTTTTGTCGTAAGTAAAAAGAAAATTTCAAAGTTCCGAGGGATAAAATCAGGCCTATGTTTAACCTGAAAACTGTTTTTTATATCACCATTTGGTTGATTCCACAGAATTTTGTACCATCAAAGTCAGAATATTCAAATCGACATCTTCCAGCTTTTGAATATAGATACAACCTTTTCCGGTTTTATATTTTCCGAATTTATACAACAAGTCTTCCTTCTGAACAAAATTGGGAGAAAGATAGAGCGAAATGGCATTTCTACGGAATGCGAAAGCAACAATCGGCACATCTCCCTCTCTTCCGCTTTCATATTTATAATGATACGTTCCGAAGCCCACTATTCCACTTCCGCACATCTTTGGTTCATAACCAGTTTCTGTTTTGAATATTTTAATAAGCAAGTTGCAATCCTCACGTTTTTTGAAATCTTCAATCCCTTTTATATATTCCGGGACATTGCTCTCATTTTCAGTTGTTTTATTAATATTCATTGACTGTTTTTGTTTGATAGAAAACCTTAACTTCTTATGATTTTATTCACTTGGGTGAAGCTTTTCCCGGTTTATACTTTAATGTGTTTTATCTGCGTTATGTTCATTAATTTATACTATTTTAGTCTGACGTGTCATTTGTTTGTTATGTTGATTGCATATTATTAAACCGATAACAAAAAAATGTTTTTGAATGAAATAATCATATTAACTTTTTTTCAGGGAAACTGAAAAAATACGTTTTTATCATTTTCGTGATGACCGGGAAATACTGAATCACTCAAATAAAAAATCGAATTCTATTTTTGATTTTACCGAAAGTGATTTTGTCATTTTTTTGTATAAACATTCTATCTTTCTGATTATCAGAAACAAGGAAATAAATAGAAAATTCTTTACTATTTCGTTGATTATAAGGAATAATTAATGTAATTTTGCATGAAATTTGAACAATTAAAGAAAAATTTCTGTAATTAGATATTAAGCACTTTGCATTAAGTTTTAAAACTCATATATTCAACAATTTATATACTATTTATTTAAACTCATATTGTTATGAAACCGACTCATATTGAGCATTTAGGTATTGCAGTAAAAAGCCTTGAAGCTGCTATTCCGTATTATGAAAACATTTTAGGTTTGACCTGTTACGCAGTGGAAGAAGTTCCTGAACAAAAAGTAAAGACCGCATTTTTCAAAGTTGGCCAAACCAAAATTGAATTACTCGAATCGACCGACCCTGAAGGACCTGTTGGAAAATTCCTTGAAAAGAAAGGCGAAGGCGTTCATCACATTGCATTTGCAGTAGAAGGATTACAATCCAAGCTTGATTTAGCTGCCGAACGTGGTGTTGTTTTAATTGACAAAACTCCACGTAAAGGTGCTGAAGGTTTGAATATCGCTTTCCTTCATCCAAAATCTACTTTTGGCGTATTGACAGAATTGTGTGAAGATCCGGGATTAGTTAAATAGTTAATTAGTGATTGGTTAATCGGTTTATTCAGTTATTTGAGTTGGAAGAATCAACAACAACTTACCGCTTGCCACTTACTACTTACTCCGACATTAAAAAAATAACATATATGGAAAATCAGGAAAAAGTAAAGAATCTCATTGATTTGCGTGTACTCGCAAAACTTGGAGGTGGAGAAAAGAGAATCGCTTCACAGCATTTGAAAGGTAAGTTCACCGCACGTGAACGTATTCATTTGTTGTTGGATGAAGGAAGTTTTGAAGAACTGGACATGTTTGTAACACATCGTTGCTACAACTTCGGACTCGAAAAGGAAAAGTATCTCGGTGATGGTGTTGTCACCGGTCACGGAACGATTGATGGTCGCATCATTTTTGTTTTTGCTCAGGATTTCACAGTATTCGGAGGTTCATTGTCCGAAACTATGGCATTAAAAATCTGCAAAGTAATGGATATGGCTATGAAAATGGGATGTCCTGTGATTGGAATAAACGATTCGGGAGGTGCGCGTATTCAGGAAGGTGTTACTTCACTGGCCGGATATGCCGAGATTTTCGAACGGAACATTCTTGCTTCTGGCGTTATTCCACAGATTTCAGCAATATTTGGTCCTTGTGCCGGTGGTGCTGTCTACTCTCCTGCCCTCACCGACTTTGTATTGATGACCGAACAAAACTCATATATGTTTGTAACAGGTCCTAAAGTTGTGAAATCGGTTACCGGTGAAGATGTTTCAATTGAAGATTTGGGTGGTGCTGATGTTCATTCACGCAAATCGGGAGTTTCGCATTTCCGTGTGAAAGACGAACAAGCCGGTATTGAAACCATTCGCGATCTGATTTCTTATTTACCTCAAAATAATCTGGAAGAACCACCTTTGGAAAGTTGTGACGATCCAATCAACCGTCTTGTTGACGAATTAAACAATATTGTTCCTGATAATCCCAATATTCCATATGATATGAAAGCGGTGATTGCAGGTATTGCAGATTACGGTAAATTCCTCGAAGTTCATGCTGATTATGCACGAAATATCATTGTAGGTTTTGCACGCTTTAATGGAATTTCTACCGGTATTGTTGCCAATCAGCCGAAATTCCTTGCAGGAGTTCTCGATTGTGATTCTGCCCGTAAAGCTGCCCGTTTCGTGCGCTTCTGCGATGCCTTCAACATTCCGGTTCTTACTTTGGTTGACGTTCCGGGATTTTTACCTGGGACCGATCAGGAATACTCTGGAATCATTATTCACGGCGCCAAATTAATGTTTGCCTACGGTGAAGCCACAGTTCCAAAAGTGACGATAACCCTACGTAAATCGTATGGTGGAGCACATGATGTAATGAGTTCAAAACAATTGCGCGGTGACTTTAATTATGCATGGCCTACAGCCGAAATTGCAGTTATGGGTGCAGCCGGAGCTATTGAAGTATTGGAAGGAAGAGCGATTGCCGCGATTACAGACCTCGATGAAAGAGCTAAGTTTGTAGATGATAAAATCAATGAATACAAAGAAAAGTTTGCAAATCCATATCAGGCAGCTTCGTATGGTTATATTGATGATATTATCGAACCAAGGAATACACGATTCCGTGTTATTCGCGCTTTTCAGGCCTTGCAAACTAAAAAAGTTTTGAATCCATTGAAGAAGCATTCAAATATTCCATTATAAATAATTAATTTATAAACGTATGATAATATTAGCTATCGACTGGGCTAGTACCCTGGATGTGGTCGGATTTGGATTTGTAATGGTTTTTATAATACTGGTAATGCTCGTAGTGGTATTAACCTGGTTTAGTAAAGTTGTTGCACCTAAAGTCCGCGTTCCCAAAGTGAGAGTTAACGAAAATCAGGCTGCTTCAGTTCAAGGTGCAACTGAATATATTGAAGCGCATCTTTCGGCTAATGACAGTGCAGCTATTGCCTTGGCATTGCATCTTTTTTATTCAGATGTTCATGATGTAGAAAGTTCAATCATCACCATCAAAAGGGTTGAAAAACGCTATTCACCCTGGAGTTCAAAAATTTACGGAATAAATAATTTAGTAAGATAATTTAGTATGAAGAAATTCAAATTTAAAATAGACGGAAACGAATTCGAAGTTTCTGTAAACGAGATTGAACATAATATAGCTGAAGTAGAAGTAAACGGTACTCCGTTTACAGTGGAAATTGAAAGACAGGAAAAGTCATCCAGTAGTACCATGATCCGCAAACCGGCAGGAAAAGTAGCACCAATTGCAACTCCTACTCGTTCGGCAGTTGCTACAGCAGTTAAATCTCCGCTTCCCGGAAGTATCATTAAGGTATTGGTAACGCCCGGACAAACTGTAAAACGTGGTGATGTACTTCTAACGGTAGAATCAATGAAAATGGAAAATAATATTCTGGCAGAACATGACGGAGTTGTAAAAACGATCCATGTTCAAGCCGGCCAAAGTGTTATGCAGGGTGATGTTCTCATTGATTTTGATGGATCTGAAATTGTTGTTTCAGCTCCTGTACCAGTTGCTGTGCCGAGATTTGAAGCTCCCGTTCAACCAGTTTCAAACCCTAAATCGGTAGGAAGTAAATTGATAAAATCTCCTCTTCCCGGAAATGTAATTTCAGTTTTTGTAAAACCCGGACAGGCTGTGAAGCGTGGCGATTTACTTATGACGTTGGAATCAATGAAAATGGAGAACAGCATTTTATGCGAAAAAGATGCGGTTGTCAAAACCGTTCTTGTTAAGTCAGGTCAATCTGTAATGCAGGATGATGTATTATTTGATCTGGAATAGTTATCTGCAAAATATTAATACTAAAATGACAAAAAAATATTTTTTCTTACTGATTGTTTTGTTTTTCACGGGCATTTCGATGCATGTAAATGCTCAAGTAGTATCAGATTCCGTCAGAGCGGCGACCTCAGTGGTTGCCGCTAATCAGGTTCAGGCACCCCCATCGGGACTTGCTTTTATCAAACAAAGTTTTATGGCGTTCCTTAATGGAACAGGCTTCGCCAATCTCAACTGGCAAACACTGATAATGCTTTTTGTTTCCTGTATCTTGTTATATCTTGCCATTGTAAAGCAATTTGAACCCTTGTTACTACTACCTATAGCATTTGGAATGCTGTTGACCAATTTACCCGGTGGAGGTCTTTATGACCCTACTTTGTTTAGCGGAGGTACTGTTCACTGGGGCGATTTTTCACGGGCAGGTTTATTGGATTATCTGTATTTAGGTGTAAAACTGGGCATTTATCCCTGTCTTATTTTCATAGGCGTGGGAGCAATGACTGATTTCGGTCCAATGCTTGCCAACCCGAAAAGTTTATTGATGGGTGCAGCTGCTCAATTGGGGATTTTTATAACGTATATAGCTGCTATTACGCTTGGCTTTTTACCACGTGAAGCTGCTTCTATTGGTATCATAGGTGGTGCAGATGGCCCTACGGCTATTTATCTTACTACAAAATTGGCTCCCGAATTGTTAGGCCCAATCGCGGTAGCTGCTTATTCGTATATGGCTTTGGTACCTGTTATTCAGCCTCCGATTATGAGACTTCTTACCTCTAAAAAGGAACGCGGAATTCGGATGAAACAATTACGTATCGTTTCGAAAAAGGAAAAAATCATATTCCCTATTTTTGCCACGATTTTCATTTCGTTATTATTACCTCCTGCAGCGCCACTTATCGGAAGTTTACTGCTTGGTAACTTAATGCGCGAAACCGGAGTGGTTGAACGTCTGAGTAAAACCGTACAAAACGAAATGATGAATATTACCACTATATTTCTGGGTGTTACGGTTGGTGCAACGGCTACTGCCGCAACTTTCCTGAATGTCAAAACACTGGAAATTTTGGTTATTGGTATTATAGCATTCTCTGTTGGTACAGCCGGTGGTGTATTGCTGGCTAAGTTTATGAATTTATTTACAAAAGAAAAAATAAATCCACTTATCGGTTCAGCAGGTGTTTCAGCAGTTCCAATGGCAGCTCGTGTTTCACAGGTTGTCGGTCAGGAAACTGATCCCGGAAACTTCTTACTTATGCATGCCATGGGTCCGAATGTTGCCGGCGTGATTGGTTCAGCTGTTGCTGCAGGGTTATTTTTAACTATGCTCTCTTAGTTTTGCTTTTCATAAATCAAAGAGTGTTTTGGGCTCATGGAATTGATTTCCATGAGCCCATTTTGTTTTTTACAAAGACTTTTCAATACTTCCCCTCCATTTCGCTCAGCACTTCTTCGTACGTTTGTTCAGATTCTTTTTCTTGAAAAAACCGGGCAACAATACCGGTAATTTTATCATTTGCAAATATTGTGTGCTTTTCATCTACTTCAACTTCTGTTAAGTGCCACATTCCGGCATCAATCAGACCTTGTTTGAGAACTGGTATGGCATTAAAATCAATACGTTGGTAGAAACTCAATTTATCCATACCAAGGAATATCATATCTTCTTTGGTTATGCTTAATAGCTCACACAGTTTATTGCCTTCGGGTGTTTCAGGACTGGCTAAAGGTAGGAATGTGAGAACAAACAAACTATCACCCTCAATTGTGAATGGCATATAACCAAACAATCTCTTTTCTGAGTCAATAAATGAGAAGAGCAATCGTCCACTTTTTGTTTTCACCATTTTATTTTCAACTAAAGAGCTCATGATGGCAGCATTTCTGTTGAATGGGATCAATGTATCTAAGCGTTCTTTAACACGTATCAGAGCATGGTTTTGAACATATATCTTTAATGGACTTTCATTTTTACTACCTGGTATCACTGCGTTGTATGGAACTGTAAACCAAATAGGATGATCAATCCATTTACTTCCTGAAGCAAGTCGGTAAGCCGGACGGGATTTATTATGATAGGTGAAATTTACACACTCCGGAGCCATGGATGTTATATAAAGATAACCGGCAATAGTATAAGGACTTTCAATTTCAGATCCCCATTTCACACCATACAAACGGATATTGATTTTAGAAACTTCAAATAATTTAATTTGCACGAAACTGACCACTGAGTCAACGAGCGATGTCTCTTCTTCTATTTTAATAATTGCCTCAGCGAGTTCCTTTACAAATTCACTTGCATTTTCACCCAGTTTATTATACAACATGCATACTCGTGAGAGAAAACTCAATCCGATGGTAAAATATTCTTCGAAAGTCATTTTAAGTGATTCATCTCCCATGTATTCTTTCAAAAAATCATTCACTTCCTTTTTAATGAAAATGATATATTGACGTGGTACATGATGATTAAATTCTACGCATACACGGGGCCTTAGTAATCGAACCTGCATCATCTCGAGTTTTTGTTTCTTGGTAAACTCATCGAATTTAATAGGATCATAATCAAATTGCTGAAGCAATTTGCGAACGACAGTAGAGTAATGATCGAAATAAGTTTTAGTTATTCCATATGAACAAGGTAGATTAAGTGCTGTTTTCTTTTTCTTCCTACTTTTTGCCATAATAAACCGGATTTTTTTGAGATTAAAGGGTATTCAATATTAAGGCCACGCTCTTTTCAACTTCACACGAATTGTTTTTTGATTAAAGTGACGGAAAATGTTCTTTTCCGTCACTTTTCAGGTTGATATCAGCGTTTTGCCGGGATACCAAATTCTTTCCAATGGCTTTGTTCAAAGTCCATCTTTACAATTTTTTGCGCTTCGCTCACCTGCTTATCCAATTCCAATAGTTTGGAATCCAACTGGGCAGTTTTGCTTACAAGGTCGGCTTTCAGCTTTTCCTGAGCATCGTTGAGAGCTACCGCTTCGTTGCGATCCGCTTCAAACTTTGTCAAGAATGCTTCATCCAGACCCCGACGACCGATTTGAACTGTATTACCTTTCAGACCGGCCAACATCACCTGCGCTTTGCTGATTTGTTCAGCATACGAATTTTTTGGCATAATATTATGCATAAAGAGTTAACAAAAGAGGGAAAGTCTCACGTACACCGGCTCCCTCCAGTTAGCCGGCAGTATCGTTTAGCATATCAATCGGTTTTCCAATTCATACATCAGGGGGAAAGTCCCTTACTGAAGTATTATTGTCTCCCCGAGTCGGGGGACACTTTCCCCCAACTGTAATATTGTGTTTTCCATCCGGGGGAAGCTCTCCCCCAACAGTTTTATTGTTTCCCCGTGTTGGGGGACACTTTCCCCCAACTGTAATATTGTGTTTTCCATCTGGGGGAAGCTCTCCCCCAACAGTTTTATTGTTTCCCCGTGTTGGGGGACACTTTCCCCCAACTGTAATATCGTATTATCCATCTGGGGGAAGCTCTCCCCCAACAGTATTATTGTCTCCCCCAACTTGTCGAAGCTTTCCCCCGAGTGGTTGAATGTATTTTCTGTCCAATTTAGGATTCAATCCTGTTGATGCACTCTCTATTTATACATTTGAAAGCCGAAAGTAAGTGGAAATACACTGTAATGATATTGAATCAGGAGTTATTCCTGTATTGTGCTTTAATATCATACTAGATTTACACGATTTTGAATCCAAATTGATGAAATAGCTTATAATGTTGGGTGTAAAGATAAATAATTTTATAAATATAACATATGTTTTCTGAAATTATTATTACGTAAAATAAAATATATTTTTAAATGTTATGCAAGTGCTTGAATTAGTATGCCATTCTATTCCAATAAAATCTCAACAAAAAACGCGAATCGGAAGACCGGTTCACGTTTTTTGTTGATAATATTGCGTTGCTATGATTTATGCAACTTATTTTAAAATGGAAACTGAATATCAAGGATATTACAAGTAAAATCGCGAACCAACTATAATTCGATTCGCGATTTTTATGTTAGGTTCAGATGATAGCATCTATTCTTTCCTTTGCCAATTCACAAAATTCTTCACTCAATTCAAAGCCGATAAAGTTTCTTTTCAGCATTTTTGCAGCCACTGCAGTACTGCCAGAACCCATAAACGGATCGAGAACCAAATCTCCTTCGTTGCTGCTGATTTCAATATAAGGAATGCAAACTTTCAATGGTTTCTGCGTTTTGTGTTTCGTACGTTCTTTGCCCATGCAAATCGGCGTTTGGATGAAATTATGCATTTCGTTCACATGTTTGTGATTCCATGTTTTGGGTGTTCCTTTGGAGAAATGAATAATCAACTCCATGCTGTTGGCAAACATTTTACGGGTATAAATGGCAGGAAATGGATTTGTTTTGTGCCAATGAATTACTTTTCGAAATTGAAATCCAACCCGCTCAATGATACGGTTCAGGTAGGAAACAAAATCATCGCCGCACCACAGATAACCGGCACCACCGGGCTTACAAACACGGTAACATTCGGTCAAAACATCTTCCAAAAACTGCAAATATTCTTCTTCCGATTTAAAACCATCAAACTCA
Organism: Bacteroidales bacterium; assembly: GCA_038244215.1. Lineage (GTDB taxonomy): Bacteria > Bacteroidota > Bacteroidia > Bacteroidales > Paludibacteraceae > Paludibacter. Next base: position 7,290 of record JBBRTR010000056.1, on the reverse strand, counting down.
AATTCAGTTACAACGTCTTTGTGATTCTTCAATCCTTTTACATTTTGAGCGCGGTATTGATAATAAGGCGGGTCGGTAAAAATCAAATCAACACAAGCATCAGGCATTTTCCTCAAACCTTCGAGGCAGGATTGGTTGTAAATTACATTTAACTCCATGGGGATGGTTGATTGGTTAATTAGTTAATTGGTTGATTGGTTAATTGGTTAATTAGTTGATTGAGAGTTATCTTGATTCTTGGCTCTTGGTTCTTTGTTCTTGGTTCTTGGTTTTTGGCTAATCATCACATTATCTCATTAGCACATTAGCACATTAGCCCATTATCCCATTATCTTTTTTTCCAAAATATTTATCCAACAACTCTTTCGCTGCAATAAATGAGCTTATTTCATTGGATAAAACCCGCTTTTCGTTTATAACCATCATTTTCTGAATTTCGGGATTCAGATAAAAATTATTTTTTAGTTTTTCATTGATGGTTTCGTACATCCAGTATTTTGCCTGTGTATGTCGCTTAGAGTCAAAGTATCCTTTCGCTTTTACAAATTGAACATAGCGTTTCACCATATTCCACACTTCATCAATTCCGTTCAATTCTGTTGAAGAACAGGTGATAGCTTCTGGTGACCATCCCGATTCGTGCTGAGGAAACAAATGCAACGCATTCTGATATTGTGATCTGGCAACATTGGCTTTATCAATATTGTTTCCATCACATTTATTGATGGCAATTCCGTCGGCCATTTCCATGATTCCGCGCTTAATTCCCTGCAATTCGTCACCGGCACCGGCCAGTTGAATCAGCAAAAAGAAATCGACCATGGAATGAACCGAAGTTTCGGACTGCCCTACTCCTACAGTTTCTACAAAGATGGTATCAAAACCGGCAGCCTCACAAAGTATGATGCTTTCACGGGTTTTTCGGGCAACTCCACCCAATGAACCTGCTGCTGGAGAAGGTCGTATAAAAGCATTTTTTGATACTGCAAGTTCTTCCATTCGGGTTTTATCACCCAAAATACTACCTTTCGAACGTTCACTACTCGGATCGATGGCCAGCACTGCCAGCTTATGTCCTTCACGAACCAAATGCATTCCCAACGCTTCGATAAACGTACTTTTTCCCGCACCTGGAACTCCGGTAATTCCTATACGAACGGCATTTCCAGCATGTGGAAGACATTTTTCAATCACTTCCTGTGCTATAATCTGATGTTTAGGTAATGAACTTTCAACTAAGGTAACTGCCTGACTCAACATGGCAATATCGCCTGCCAATATTCCGTCAACAAATTCCTTAGCAGTATATGCTCGTCTTTTTTGTCGAGCTTTCCGATATGGATTAGTGACAGGCGCCTTACCTACACCTTCGTTTACAGTTAATCCTTTGTAATTTGGATCATTTTCAGGATGTTCATGTTTGCCGTAATGCATAAAATTCAGTTTTATAAAAGAATTGAGCCAAGAAAATAATGAATATAATCCCGGCTCAAATACTATTAAAATTAGAAAACAATCAATTCAGATTTTTATTTTTTAACTGTCCAGTTTAAAACCAAAATCATAAAACTGTTCTCAGGATCGTTGGTCTGGATGGTAATTGATTTTTTATAATCTCCATCAGACAAACCATTCGTATTGAGTTCAAGTGAAATTTCAGCAGATTTTCCACTTCCGATGCTTAATTTCGATTGACGTACTGTCAATTCCTTATTTGAGTTAATAATCCGGCGAACTTCAAGGGTATTTTGTCCTTTGTTGTTTAATTTGAATTTAGCAAGCTTTTTTTCACCGCTTTTGATTACTCCCAAATTTACTGATTTTGAAGGTAATTCCAAAATAGGTGCATTTCTTTTCTGGTCAAGCGTCATTGCACCAAAATCTTCAACAATATTACTTACAATTAAAATTTTATTGGCTTCATTAGCTTTCTTTGGGTTGGCAAAATTCACATAAGCGTTATCGGAAATTGGACCCCATTGAGTGCAATTTTTAGAATTAAATGTTAAGGTAATTTTACCTTCCTCATTCGGTTTTAAAGTTTCAGGACTTACAGTATAGGTAATATAAGCAGGCAATTTATCAACAGTTGGTTTTGCTATTCCTTTTGTTCCGTTTTTGATATCAAGAGTTCTAACCTGAGTTTTTCCTTTTTCAACATTATTCATTTGGATAACTTTAGTTTTTGCAAATAAACCATCCAAATTTACCGGATAAGGATTATTTTCGGCAGCTGTTTTAGGAATCACTTCACCTCTAATAATCAAAACCACTTGTTCTTCAGCTGCATTGCTGTAAACTGTAATGGTTTTTGTAAAAACTCCGGGACGTCCGGTTGGATTGTATGTAACTGTTATCGAGCCAGTTTTTCCTGGTTCAATGGGTTCTTTTGTCCATGTTGGTGTGGTACAACCACAAGAAGCCTGAACACGGTTTACAACCAAAGGAGCATTTCCTTCATTTTTGAAAGCAAAAACGGTAGTAATTTTACCATCATCTTCGTTTACTTTTCCAAAATCAAACGTTTTCTTTTCAAAATTAATAACTGCTTTCTGAGACATGGCTGCTAAAGAAAAGACCAGGCAAACCATTAAAATACCATACTTTTTCATGTTGAAATAATTTTATATTTACATTCTCAATACTTGTGACCTGCAAAAGTATAAAAAATGTCGTTCAATATAACCTAATTATAATAATATCTGTTTAAATTTAGTTAAACAGATGGTTTTTACGAACTTATCAGACACAATTTTTGAATGAAATGATTGTTTCAGAAAATCCTTTCATTCAGGTTCATCATGGTCACTCAAAAAATAGTTACCTTTGCATGTTCAAAATCATTTTACTGTTGAACCTAAAAAGTACCCAAAATGAAATCAATTCTGCAAAAACTTACAAAACAATACGCAAGCTATGTAACTGAATGCTATCATCATTTACACGCTCATCCTGAATTGTCATACCATGAATTTGAAACTGCACGATTTATTCAAAATGAACTGACAAAAATGGAAATCCCCTTTAGAGCAGGAATTGGAGGAACCGGTATTCTGGGTAAAATCGAAGGTAAAAATCCAACTAAAAAGATAATTGCTTTGCGTGCAGATATGGATGCTTTACCGGTTTGCGAAGATGTGGATATTCCGTGGAAATCGATGAATAAAAACGTGATGCATGCCTGCGGACACGATGCTCATACGGCTTGTTTATTGGGTGCAGCCCGAATTCTAAACGAGTTGAAAGACACTTTTGAAGGAACTGTTTTATTAATTTTCCAACCCGGTGAAGAAAAAGCGCCCGGTGGTGCGAAACTGATGCTCGATGATGGTATTTTCAATGAAATAGAACCGGAGTTAATTTTGGCTCAACATGTTTCGGTGGATTATCCAACCGGAACGCTCGGATTTAAATCGGGAATGATTATGGCTTCGGCAGACGAAATTCATGTAAAAATTCACGGGAAAGGTGGTCACGGCGCTTTACCACATTTGATCAATGATACAGTTTTAGCAGCTTCGCAAACCGTTGTTTCTCTGCAACAAGTTCGCAGCCGGCTTTGTCATCCATTGACACCGATGGTGCTTACTTTCGGGAAATTAATTGCCGATGGAGCAACCAATGTCATTCCGCATGAAGTTCTGCTTTCGGGAACTTTCCGAACAGTTGATGAAAAATGGCGAACTAAAGGTAAAAATCATATCCAACGCATTATTACCGAAACCTGTGCCGCGTACGGTTGCACAGCAGAAATTGATATGCCTGATGGTTATCCCTGCGTTATTAATAATGAAGAAATTACATCGAAAGCACGTAAATTTGCCACCGAATGGTTGGGCGAAGAAAATATAAGTACACTTGAAATGCGAATGACTTCGGAAGATTTCGCATTTTTCACCCAAAAATATCCCTGTACTTTTTTTCGGTTTGGAGTGAAAGGCCAGATAAATCAAAATACAGGTGGTTTGCACAGTTCAACCTTTCGGATTGACGAAAAAGCACTTGAAACAGGAACAGGTGGAATGGCCTGGCTGGCTTGGAGTTTTTTGACAGAATAATTCGTTTACAGTCAAAAAATAGATTTTAGGCGAAAAATAACCTGTTTATGGTATATAAAATACTGTGTCACGGGTATTTTATTGTGTAGTTGAATACTCTAACTTTGCATCAAGAAATTTACAAAAAGTCAAAGTTATGAAAACAACAGCAATTTGCCCCATATCCGATAGAAAAGTAGACGAACATGTAGCCCGCCTGAATGGTGGTTTCACCGTTCTGTTTTTATTAATGTTCATTCTAAGCGGAAGTATTCTGCCAATCTTTTTCTTGTTAATTGATTTTGCTTTACGATCCGGACATTATTCCCGTTTCAGTGCATTTTCATTTTTATCGCGGAATATCCTAAAATCACTTTCCATAAAACCTGTCCTAATCAATGCTGGTCCAAAAATATTTTCTGCAAGAATCGGATTACTTTTTACCATCGTGATATCTGTTTCATTTCTTTTTGCTTCAATAAATACAGGCTATGTTTTCTCAGGTATTTTCGGAACGTGTGCAATTCTCGAATCTGTTTTCGGATATTGTGTCGCTTGTCAGGTTTATCCTTTTGTTTATAAATTGCTTTACCAACATAAGATTCAGAAGTTCAAAATCTAAACTTTCAATTCTAATTTTTTTGAGGCTATTTTCATTGCAAAATGAAGATAGCTTTTTTTTTGTTTTCTACATTTTGAAAAAATGTAAATCATATCTGAAAAATTTTAGATAATTCAGGATAAATATTTAGTTATTTCATTACTTTTGCTTCCAATAATTGACATTATGCCAATTCAGTTTTCAACACAAGAAATTGCAACTCCAAATTAACGAATATGTACAACGAATTTAAATCACATTTGCAAACAGAACTGACTGCAATTGAGCAAGCCGGTTTGTATAAAAACGAACGGATAATCGTTTCACCACAAGGTGCTGTAATCCGGGTAGCCGATGGAAAAGAGGTATTGAACTTTTGTGCCAATAATTACCTGGGTTTATCCAATAATCCAAAATTGATCGAGGCGGCAAAAAAAGGTTTGGATTCGCATGGATACGGAGTTTCGTCAGTTCGGTTTATTTGTGGAACGCAGGATATTCACAAACAATTGGAAGCTTCGATTGCTCGTTTTTTTGGAACAGAAGACAGTATTTTGTATGCCGCTTGTTTTGATGCCAACGGCGGCGTTTTTGAACCATTACTGAATGAAGAAGATGCCATTATTTCGGATGCACTAAATCACGCGTCCATTATCGATGGCGTCCGGCTTTGTAAAGCGCAACGTTACCGATACGCAAATGCTGATATGAACGATTTGGAAGAACAACTGAAAACCGCTCAGGCTCAACGTTTCCGATTGATTGTAACCGATGGCGTTTTTTCCATGGATGGAAATGTGGCTCCTCTCGATAAAATTTACAAACTGGCTGAGAAATATAATGCAATGGTCATGGTTGACGAATCACATTCTGCCGGAGTGGTGGGTGAAACTGGCCGTGGTGTTACCGAACGATTCAATTTGCGAGGGAAAATAGAAATTATCACCGGCACACTTGGCAAGGCATTTGGTGGTGCAATTGGCGGATTTACAACGGGAAAAAAAGAAATTATCGATTTACTTCGTCAACGTTCACGTCCTTATTTATTTTCAAATTCCATACCGCCAATGGTAGCAGCAGCCGGAATTAAAATGTTCGAAATGATGGACGAAACAAACGAACTTCAAGATAAACTGCACAAAAACACACTCTATTTTGTTGAACGAATGAAAGCTGCCGGATTTGATATAAAACCAACTGAATCTGCCATTTGTGCAGTTATGCTTTACGATGCAAAACTTTCACAACAAATGGCAACTAATTTATTAAATGAGGGAATTTATGTAACCGGTTTTTATTTCCCGGTAGTTCCGAAAGGACAGGCTAGAATTCGCGTTCAGATTTCTGCAGCACATGAAACAGAGCATTTGGACAAATGTATTGCAGCTTTTACGAAAGTGGGAAAAGAATTGAATGTGTTAATTAAATAATTTGCTAATTATTTTCAATATCACATCAACATATCAACACATTAACACATTAGCACATTAGCACATTAAAAAAATGAAAGCACTTGTAAAACTTCGTCCTGAAAAAGGACTTTGGATGGAAGATATTCCCATGCCACACGTCGGAATCAATGATGTGTTGATTCAAATAAAAAAGACGGCAATATGCGGTACCGATCTGCATATTTACAAATGGGACGAATGGTCGCAACGAACGATAAAAACACCCATGACGATTGGTCATGAATACGTCGGAATTGTTGTTGAAAAAGGTCGTGGTGTGAAGAATATTCATATTGGCGACCGTGTGACCGGTGAAGGTCATATTGCTTGCGGTCATTGTCGAAACTGCCGACGTGGAAAATTACATGTTTGCGAAAATTCTATCGGAGTTGGTGTGAATCGTGATGGTGCTTTTGCTGAATTTCTATCGCTTCCGGCTGAAAACATTGTACATTTGGATGCACGTATTCCTGACGAAATTGCCTCGATTATGGATCCGTTTGGAAATGCAACTCACACAGCCTTATCATTTCCTATGATTGGAGAAGATGTTTTGATTACCGGTGCAGGATTAATTGGAACTATGGCAACTGCAATTTGTAAATTTGCAGGAGCACGCAATATTGTAGTGACGGATTTAAGCGATTATCGGTTGGAAATTGCTAAAAAAATGGGTGCAACACTCACTTTAAATCCCCGAAAAGGCGAAACTATTGAAAAAGCCATTCAAGATTTGCACATGCATGGATTTGATATCGGACTTGAAATGTCAGGTTCACCTATTGCATTCGAGAGCATGATTGAGAATATGTACAATGGTTCAAAAATCGCCTTGTTGGGAATTTTACCAAACACAACAACTGTTCAGTGGGATAAAATCATTTTTAAAGCATTAACTCTGAAAGGGATTTACGGTCGCGAAATGTGGGAAACATGGTATCAAATGGAACAAATGCTGATTACAGGAATTGATCTGACGCCAGTAATTACACATCGATTCGAAATTGATGATTTTCAGAAGGGATTTGATGTTATGGAAAGCGGTGAATGTGGAAAAGTGATTTTAAACTGGGAATAAAAAAAACAGTTTGTCCGAAAAGTTTATTTTGGAACGCAAATAACGCAAATAAAACAAATTTTCGTAAAATGTATTTTTACTATTTTACTACATATCAAGCATTTGCGACTTGAATAAATTTGT
>JBBRTR010000055.1:0-17786 GCA_038244215.1 Bacteroidales bacterium | reverse complement strand
TCACTTTTTTACAGGGAATCATGATATCTGGACTTTCGGTTATCTGGAAAATGAAATTGGAATGATTGTCCACAAAGAACCTTTTTCAGTTCAATTGGGATCTAAAAAGTTCTATCTGGCTCATGGTGATGGTTTGGATGTGAATGATCATGGTTTTAAATTTATCAGAAATATATTCCACAGTCGCACAGCTCAGAAATTATTTCGCCTGATACCTCCGCAATTGGGACAGGAATTCGGATATAACTGGTCGAAACGGAATCGTGAAAGAATAATGCATATCGAAAATAAGTATTTGGGCGAACAGAATGAAGTCTTGGTTGTGTATGCCAAAAAATATGCTGAAAATCATGATGTCGATTTCATTATTTTCGGTCATCGGCATATCGTTCTCGATTTACAACTGAAAGATCAGAAACGGGTTGTAATTTTGGGAGATTTTGTGAGTGTTTTCTCTTATGGAGTATTCGATGGTGAGAATTTTCATCTGGAATACTTTAATAATGAGCAGTAAGCAGTAAGCAGTAAATAGTTAACAAGTAAGCAGAAAACACCTAACGATTTAGATAAATATTCCGAAATAAGAAGTATATTTGTATCATAATTTAGTATGAAAGGAAAATTAAAATGACAGTAACCGTAAAAATAGATGTATCATCACCAATCGGACGTAGATTATTACGTGATTTGGAAAAACATAAAAAAGTTGTTGAGATACAAAGCGAAATGCCTGTTGGGGTAGATGGCTTACCACTTAAGACATCTACTGTAAAGGAAGTTTACGAACGTGGTTTAGACAAACTGAGTGAGCATTACGGTGTTGACATGCGTAAATTAAAGTCTAAATTGTAATGAATAAATTTGAAGTAATTCTATCTGAGAATGCTGAAAATGATATTAATTACTGCCAACTGTCAACTTATTGTTAACTGTTAACTGCCTACTACCAACTACCTACTACCTACTGCCCACTATTTACTTCCTACCGATTTATATGCAAGTGCAAACATTTTCATTTGTTTAACCATAGCAACTAATCCATTCGATCGGGTAGGTGAGAGGTGTTCTTTTAGTCCAATTGCATCAATGAAATAAAGTTCAGTGTTCAAAATTTCATCAGCAGAATGACCAGATAAAACCTGAATTAATAACGAAACAATTCCTTTTACCAAAACTGCGTCACTTTCACCCTGAAAGGAAATAATGCCATCATGTTGCTCGGCGTTTAACCAAACACGACTCTGGCAGCCTTCAATAATATTCTGTGGAACTTTATATTTGTCATCGAGTTTTTCCAGTGAGTTTCCCAGATCGATTAGTAAAGCATATTTATCCATCCAGTCGTCGAACATACTGAATTCTTCAATTATATTGTCTTGTAATTCGTTGATTGTCATATTTTAGTTTAAAAAGTTAGAAGATTTGAAAAGTTTGAAGGTTTGAAAAGTTTTTAAAATATGGACTTTCCAAAATCATTAAATAATGCTTTTTATTCCCCCTTTAGGGGGTTAGGGGGCAACTATCTAAGCATTCCCACCACCCGTTTCAAAGCAGTTATAAAAATATCAATTTCTTCTTTTGTATTATAAAAAGCGAATGAAGCTCGTATTGTTCCGGGAATTCCGAGTGAATCAATGAGCGGTTGAGCGCAATGATAACCTGTACGAACCGCAATTCCAAGCTTGTCGAGCAATATGCCGATATCATACGGATGAATATCACCTACTAAAAAAGAAATTACTGAACTCTTTTCTTTTGCTGTGCCGATAATCCGCATTCCTTCAATTTCCAGTAAACGTTCGGTTGCATAAGTAAGTAATTCATGTTCGTATGCAGCGATATTTTCAATTCCTATTTCTTGAACATATCGTAATGCTTCAGCCAACGCAGTTGAACCTATATATTCAGGTGTACCTGCTTCAAATTTGAATGGCAACTCATTGTAGGTTGTTTTTTCAAAAGTTACAGTCGAAATCATTTCACCACCGCCTTGATAAGGAGGAATGGCATTCAACCATTTTTCTTTTCCATAAAGAACTCCGATTCCGGTGGGTCCATAGATTTTATGTCCTGAAAAGACATAGAAATCGGCATCCAAATCCACAACATTAACCGGAATATGCGGAACTGCCTGAGCACCATCAATCAAAACTGGAATGTTTTTTTCGTGAGCCAAACGGATCATTTCTTTTACGGGATTTACCGTTCCCAAAACGTTTGAAACGTGAGCGACTGAAACAATTCTTGTTTTTTCATTCAGCAGCGTTTTGTAAACTTCCAAATCCAGTTCTCCGTTTTCATTCATGGGAATGACACGAAGAATCAGACCTTTTCGCTCACAAAGCATTTGCCAGGGAACAATATTGGAGTGATGCTCCAAAACCGAAATAATAATTTCATCACCTACCTTGCAAAATGCTTCGCCGAATGAAGTTGCCACCAGATTGATCGCTTCAGTTGTGCCACGGGTAAAAACAATTTCTTCACGTTTTGCAGCATGAAGAAATTCAGCTACCATTGTTCGGGCAGCTTCGTGGGCTTCAGTGGCTTTTATACTAAGGTAATGTGCACCCCGATGAATATTCGCGTTATTATGATAATAGTTTTGAGCAATCTTTTCAACTACACAACGTGGTTTTTGAGTGGTAGCGGCATTATCGAAATAAATAAGATCTTTGTTGTAAACTTTTTCTTCTAAAATCGGAAAATCAGCCCGAATTTTTTCAATCGTTTCTTTATTCATGTAAATGAAACTGTTTTTAAGTGTTTTTGTTCAACAAAAGTACTCAAAAATTGAGGATTTGCCAACCCTTAAAGTCAAAGGATTTAAACAACTTAATGATACGGAGCAATATTACAGCCTTTCAACAATTTTTAACCGCTTTTCAGATACCAATTGTGAAAATATGATGTACTTTTGTACGACTTTTCCCACAAACTGCTTTTTAGTAAATACATGTACCGTCATGAATAAAAATGTTCTAACCAAATTCAACCCGCACATTGCTGCAATCCTGCTTTTTATCGTTATTTCATTCATGTATTTTACCCCTGTAATAGAAGGAAAACAGCTTATCGGACATGACACCGAGAGTTGGATGTATATGGCCAAAGAAACCGTTGATTACAATACAACACACAATGATGTTACTTTGTGGACGAATTCTATGTTTGGTGGTATGCCCAACTATCAGATTTCGATGAATCAACCCTACAATCTGATAAAATATGTTCAGGAAGTGATTCAATGGTTACCTAGTTCGGTCTATAATTTATTTTTATATCTGATTGGATTCTACATTTTACTACTTGCTTTTCGCGTAAATCCATGGCTTGCAATAATTGGTGCTCTGGCCTTTACTTTTGCCTCGTATAACTTTATCATAATTGCTGCCGGTCATAATTCAAAAGCCATTACCATTGCTTATATGGCACCACTCATCGGGAGCGTTTTTATGGCTTTCCGAGATAAAAAGTTGTTGGGAAGCTTGCTTACAGCTTTCTTTTTAAGTCTTGCCATTCGTGCCAATCACGTTCAGATTTTGTATTACACCGTCATTATTTTGATTTTTTTGGCGGTTGTAGAATTTATTTACAGTATCAAAGAAAAACAAATTTCGTCGTTTCTGAAATCTTCGGGCTTGTTATTAGCCGGAGCAGCTATTGCAATCGGGATGAATGCCACTTCGTTGTGGACAACTTATGAATATGGAAAATATACCATGCGTGGTGACTCTAACGGATTGACAGTTGACACACAGAACTCACAACATGGTTTAAATAAAGATTATATTACGCAATGGAGTTACGGTATTGATGAAACTCTGACATTGCTGATTCCCGATTTTAAAGGTGGTGCCAGTGGTGGAACATTGGATGTAAATACAGAAACGGCAAAGAAATTGCAAAGTATGGGAGTCCCAGATGTTGCAAAAATGATGAAGGAAACTCAGTTGCCACTCTATTGGGGAAATCAACCCGGAACTTCAGGACCGGTTTATATCGGTGCAATTGTTTGTTTCCTCTTTGTTCTGGGATTATTTTTGGTTGACCGGAAAATTAAATGGTGGTTATTGCCGATGATTATACTGACAGTGATGCTGTCTTGGGGTCATAATTTTATGTGGCTGACTGATTTGTTTATCAATTATTTCCCCATGTACAATAAGTTTAGGACGGTTTCGATGACCTTGGTAGCTACTGGATTTGGAATGACACTGATTGCCATTTTGGCTTTAAAAGAAGTGTTTGATCCTAAAACTGACAAAAGTAAACTGCTAAAACCAATTATGATCAGCGCCGGAATTGTGGGTGGAATCGCTTTGATTTGTGCAGCAATTCCATCGATTTCAGGAAACTTTATTGGTGCAAGTGACGCCCAGTTTAAAGGAGATTACGCTTTTTTAAAGGAAACTCTTCCACTCGACCGGGCTGCTATGTTACGTTCTGATGCCTTACGTTCTCTGGCTTTTGTATTGATATCGGCTGGACTACTCTGGTTGTATGCCAAAAACATGATGAAACTGAATGTTACTTTAGTTCTTCTCGGAATTTTATTCCTTATTGATATGGTTCCGGTATCAAAACGTTATCTAAATGATTCTAATTTTGAACGTAAACGCACGTTTAATAATCTGATTGAACCTTCTAAAGCTGATAATTTAATTCTTGAAGATAAATCGCAATATCGAGTTTTGGATGCTAATTCCGATATTTTTCAAGATGCTAAACCATCTTATTTTCATAAGAGTATCGGCGGTTATCATGCTGCCAAATTGCGACGTTATCAGGAACTGATTAATATGCAGTTAATGAAAGAAATTGGTCAACTTTTCGGAGCATTTGGTCGTGCTAAATCGTTTGATCAGATTGCACCGACAATGGATTCATTGGGCGTACTGAACATGTTGAACATGAAATATGTGATTTATAACAAAGATGCTGCTCCGCTGGTCAATCCGTATGCCAATGGAAACGCGTGGTTTGTGAAAAACATACGAATTGCAAATAATGCCAATGAAGAAATGCAATTGGTGGGCGAAATCAATACAAAAACTGAAATGGTGGTTGATAAATCCTTTGTTTCCGAATTGCCCGCAAAACTGACACCTGACAGCACTGCAAAAATCGCATTAATCAAATACGAACCGAATCATTTAACCTATAGTTTCAGTTCACCAACTGATCAAGTGGCTGTTTTCTCCGAAATTTATTATCCTGAAGGTTGGAATGTATACATCAACGGACAGAAAGTTCCTTACGTAAGAGCAGATTATTTGTTACGCGCCATGCCTTTGAAAGCCGGAGTTTACGATATCGATTTCAAATTCGAACCTTTATCATACAGTGTAGGAAATATCATCGCTCTGACTTCGTCTGTTTTACTGATTCTTTGTATTCTTGCTTTTGTTTTATGGCAATGGAAGAAAGCACGTAAAAACGAAAAGGCCTGAATTTTAAAAATAAATTTATTATGAGTATAGACAAAACAAGCGTTAAGAAACATCCTTTTTCCAATGTACATTTCACTTCTACTTTCAGCATGTCGTTGGTGCTTTTTCTGGTAGGTCTGGTAAGTTTATTGATTTTCGTTGCGCGAGATATGAGTACGTATGTGAAAGAAAACATAAATCTATCCATTATTCTTGACGATCAGGTTGGAGATCAGTATGTGCAGCGAATAGAAAAATATCTGAATGCATCGGCATTTACAAAATCTGTTGAATTTATTTCGAAAAAAGATGCTTTGAAAGATCACATTGCCAGTTTGGGCGAAAATCCTGAAGAATTTCTGGGCTATAATCCTTTGATGGCTTCGCTTGAAGTAAAACTGAAAGCAGATTATGCCAATCCGGATAGTGTGAGCAAAATTGAGGCAAAACTGAAGACTTTTGAACATATCAATCGGGTTTCATATCAGAAAGATATGGTGAGTCTGGTGAATGAAAATGTAAAGAAATTCAGTCTCATTCTTATTGGTCTGGCCATCGCTTTATTATTTATTTCAGTTGCACTTATCAACAATACAATTCGGTTAACCGTTTATTCAAACCGGTTTTTGATTAATACTATGCGGCTTGTAGGTGCCACGTCGTGGTTCATCCGCCGTCCGTATATTGGCCGTAGTATGCTGAACGGACTTTTGGCTGCTGTGATTTCAATTGTCTTACTTGCCGGAATGGTATACTATATTCAATATGAATTTGGAATGCCGGGCATGCTTATTCAACCGTTAACCGCAGTTTTTGTCTGTCTTATCGTTATTTTCTTAGGTGTTTTATTGACTGCCGCATCATCCTATTTTGCTGTGGGACGTTTTTTGAAAATGCATTCGAATGACATGTATAATATTTAAGAAGTAGGCAGTAAGCAGTAAGCAGTAAACAGTAAGCAGTAAACAGTGAACACAAAACGCTAAACACTGAACGTAATAAATAATATAAATATAACTAATCACCCATTCAATAAATAAATAATATGGAGGAAAATAAACGTTTTACACTCGGCAAAATCAATTTGATGCTGATAATTGTAGGTTTTGTAATTATCGTGTTCGGTTTTATTTTAATGACAGGTTCATCAACTGTAAAAGAATTTAATCCTGATGTTTTCAGTTTTCGACGGATTACTGTTGCCCCAATGATTTCATTCTTTGGTTTCCTGTTTATTATTTTTGCAATTTTATTTAAACCGAAAGCTAAATAAGTATGCACATTCTGCAAACCATAATTATTGCCATTGTAGAGGGAATAACTGAGTTTTTGCCGGTATCTTCAACCGGTCACATGATTATTGCTCAGAAGATTTTGGCGGTAGAAAGTACTGACTTTGTAAAGGCATTCACCGTAAATATCCAGTTTGGAGCTATTTTGTCCGTTCTGGTTCTATACTGGAAACGATTTTTCCAGACTTGGGATTTTTACTGGAAATTACTTATCGCATTTTTACCAGCGGCAGTAATCGGTTTTTTGTTGAGTGATTATATCGATAGTTTGCTCGAAAATGTAACCGTTGTGGCTATTATGCTGGTTTTGGGTGGGATATTTATGCTTTTCGTGGATAAATGGTTTGATAAACCTAGCGAAGACCAGACTATGGACTGGAAACGGTCGTTGAAAATTGGTTTTTACCAATGCATAGCCATGATTCCGGGCGTTTCGCGTTCGATGGCAACGATTGTCGGAGGTATGACAACAAAACTATCACGTAAAAATGCAGCTGAATTTTCATTCTTTTTGGCTGTGCCTACAATGGCTGCTGCCTCGGGTTACAAATTACTAAAACTGGTTCTCGAACCGGCTAGTAAAGCCATGTTGATGGATAATCTGCTTACCTTATTAATCGGAAATGTAGTGGCTTTTGTTGTTGCATTGGCAGCAATCAAATTCTTTATCGAATTTTTGACCAAGTATGGTTTTAAAGCATTCGGATATTATCGTATTGTGGTTGGTGTCGCAATATTGGTTTTGCTGATGATGGGAATTGATTTGGATATAATGTAAAAACACGGCCTGTGTTTTAATAAAAATAATAAATGGATTTTATACAGGGAGAAGTTTTATATGTAGCCAAACCATTGAACTGGACATCGTTCAATTTGGTCAGTAAGTTGCGCTGGAAACTTCAGAAAACCTTAAATATAAAAAAACTGAAAGTGGGTCATGCGGGCACACTTGATCCGTTAGCAACGGGCATAATGATAATCTGTACTGGAAAATCGACTAAGTTGATTGAAAGTTTCCAGTATCAGACCAAAGAATATATTGCCACGCTTGAGCTGGGCGCAACAACGCCATCGTTCGATCTGGAGTTAGCTGTTGATGGAACTTTTCCGACAGAACATATAACCCGGAAACTTGTTGATGAAATCATTCCGAAGTTTGTTGGTGAAATTTGGCAGGTTCCGCCGATTTATTCAGCTGTAAAAGTGGATGGGAAACGTGCCTATGATTATGCCCGTGAAGGGCAGGAAGTTGAACTTAAACCGAAATTATTGGTTATAGATGAGATTGAAATTCTGGATTTTGCACTTCCTGTGCTTAAAATAAGAGTGGTATGCAGTAAAGGGACTTATATTCGTGCTTTGGCACGTGATATCGGAATAGCGTTAGGAAGTGGTGCGCATTTAATAGAGTTGGAACGAACCCGAATAGGAGAAGTACGGTTAGAAGATTGCTGGCAAATTGATGATTTGGTTCTTCATCTAGAACATAATATTTTAAATAATCAGGTTGTAAAAGTTATTGATTAATCAATAAGTAAATTTACCAATTGGGGAAAATAATAAAATAAATAAACAAAATTATATGAAGTTATCTAAGTTTAAATTCAAATTGCCGGATGAATTAATTGCACAATATCCGTCAACGCATCGTGATGAAGCTCGTTTAATGGTGATCCACCGCAAAACAGGAGAAATAGAGCACAAGACTTTCAAAAATGTGCTTGAATATTTCAGCGAACATGATTTATTCGTATTTAATGACACGAAAGTATTTCCTGCCCGTTTGTATGGAAATAAAGAAAAAACAGGCGCACAGATTGAAGTGTTTTTATTGCGCGAATTAAATCATGAAATGCGTCTTTGGGATGTGTTGGTTGAACCTGCACGAAAAATCCGCATTGGAAACAAACTCTATTTTGGCGAAGATGATTCTATCGTAGCTGAAGTTATCGACAATACCACTTCACGTGGTCGTACCTTGCGTTTTCTGTTTGACGGAACACATGAGGAATTTAAAAAAGGTTTGTTTGCATTGGGCGAAACGCCGCTTCCAAAAAATATCACGCGTGCAGTTGAAGAAGACGATGCAGATCGTTTTCAAACTATTTTTGCCAAAAACGAAGGAGCTGTTTCGGCCCCCGCTGCCGGTATGCATTTCAGTCGTGAATTGCTAAAACGTATGGAAATTAAAGGAATTGAATCTGCTTTTATTACTTCGCACATGAGTCTCGGGAATTTTCGTGATATTGATGTGGAAGATCTGACAAAGCATAAAATGGATTCCGAACAAATAGCAGTAACGGAAGCAACCGCTGAAATAGTAAACAAAGCTCATGACGAAAACAGAAGTATTTGTGCAGTAGGTGTTACTGTAATGCGTTCACTCGAAACGGTGGTTGGAACAGAAGGTAAAATCAAAGCTTATGATGGCTGGACTAATAAATTTATTTTCCCGCCTTATGATTTTACTGTTGCAAATGCCCTGATTACCAATTTCCATTTGCCATTTTCTACTTTGATTATGCTAACCGCTGCTTTTGGAGATTATGACTTGATTATGAAAGCGTATGAAATTGCTATCAAAGAAGGTTATAAATTCGGAGTGTATGGTGATGCCATGCTGATAATCTAACTGAATTTAAAGATTCTATAATTTAATCTTCAAACTTTTGATGGTCATCACGACCATTAAAAGTTTGAAGATTTTTTTGTTTTAAACTAACTTCTATACTTCCGAAGAACTCTAATAAAGTTCTTTATACATTAAAAAAGGCTACCAATTGAGGTAGCCTTTCTAATATCAAAAAATATGATTTATTACAAAATCACTTTTGTCAAGCGGTTGCCTACTTTGACCAACAACACGCCATGAGCCTGAACTGAAATACTATTGAGTCCTTCCACGGCAATTTTTCCGATCAATTTCTGACCAATGGCATTAAATACTTCTATTGTTTCGCCGGAAGCTGCATTGAAACGAATCTGTCCGTTGGAAGCAGTTAAGGCTAATTCCTTACTATTATTTAAACCGGTTCCCAAAGTAGAAGCTGTAATTTCGTTAGATACAGCTGAAGTTACGTTACTGTTTTTGGCCACTACAGTATAATAATAGGTGTTAGAAGTAGACAATCCGGTGATAACTTTGCTGGTAGCACCTGTTACTGTAAATGGAGAATTAGTAATTGGAGTAACAGTTAAACCAGCATAAACATGAGAACCAACATAATCCCAAGTGTCACTAGCGTAACCAGTCCATTCTGAATCTGTAACATTAGTTCCTGATGAATTTGCCCAATTTGTATTTCCTGAACTTACAGTAGATTTTCGTACGATCGTATGGTCTTGTCCATAAGTTATAAATCCAGCTACTGGTATTATTGCACTACTAGTTGGGTCTCCAAAAACATCGATTAGTACATTGTTTTTAAACAATCCCATTGCATCATTTCCGGTAAAACTTACAGCTTTGCCACCTTGATCGGTAGTGCTATACGTAATTTTTAAATTAGCTTTAGCCAATATTGTAGCATTAGCATCTGATGTAGAAATCACATATACACTATTATTTGCTAATGTGCCGGATAAAGGTAGAGTATATGAAATATTTACATCCCATCCACCTCCATTATATGCTTGTTTTAAAGTATAATTAGACAAATCTACAGAATTGCCAGTACCATTGTAAATCTCAATATATTTATTATTAGCACTTCCTTCGCCATATTCTGATATAAATAAATCGGCAGCAGGAGAAGTGGATTTAGTATACACATCTAACTGATATTCTGTAGCACCCGATACTGCATTCCAATTAGCAGTTAATCCAGTGGCGTTTATTGCAGTAGCTTCGGTGGCGACTGGAGCATCCAAAGGAGGCCAAACGGCTGTACCGCTTAACTCGCGTGTTACCGAAGTAGCACCTGCACTTGTCAAAGTCAATGTTGCCGTGTGTGAACCCTGCGCCGTAGGTGTATAGGTAATGGTTACCGAAGTATTAGGAGCTGTTCCTGCAGTTTGAGTCACAGAATTTGTAGAAAGTGAGAACTGATCGGCATTGGTACCAGATAATGCCAAAGTTACATTGTCTGTTAAATTTACTCCACTTACGTTTATAGTTTTAGCATCGGTACTTCCCACCTGAGCCGCCATAGCAGGTACTGTTACTTCAGTAACTGTAATGGTAGGAGTAGTAGAAGCCACGTTTACCGTATAAGTGGCAGTAGCAGCACAATAATCGACTGAATTGTGTGTTCCGGCAGCTTGTGTGGCAGTAATAATGGTTGAGCCTGCGCCTTTTATGGTTACTTCGCCGGTACTTGAATTTACGGTAGCTACCGCAGGTGTTCCACTACTGTACGAAATAGCAGTAGTGCCATTCAATGAAGTAGCTGTTTGTGTAAAAGCTGCATCAACTGTCGTTTTATTATAAGTGGCTGTTGCAAAAGCTAAATTGGAAGAGGTGCAAGAAGAGACAGCTCCAAGAGTTACATTTTTAAATGATATATTTGTACCAGATGCCTTTGTAGTATAAATCCACTTGATATACCTAGTGGAACTTTTTAAAGTTGAAATGGATTTTGTACCACCTGCCATATTTGAATAACTTGAAACATCTGTATAACTAGTTCCATTATCGGATTCCTGTACTGAAAAAGTTGAACCTGCAGGAATTGTTCCAGGGAAAGAATTATTAACACCGAGATCAAAAGTTAATGTACTGGGATTTCCCGAAAAATTTAGTATTAAATAATCATCTTGAGTGTCAAATTTTAACGACCCAGCATACCCAGCTAACCCAGTTTGAGTGAACCCAGTTGGCATTGTGCCAGGACCACTTGTAGTTACAGTTGAAAATGTTGCATTTAGAGGTAAAGATGCTTGTCCCCAAGCCATTCCATTTCCCACCAGCAAAATCATTGCCAGCAAAAGCGTTTTAAAAAAAGTAATTTTTCTCATAATCTAAAAATTTTAAATGAATAATTGAATAATATATTTTTTTTGTTGTAAAACACTATAGAACAAAATAATAGCTCTGATTAAATTAGGATGAAAAAATTCACCGCATTTAAATTTCGCTTTCAAAAAAACAGAAATGATTACAAAGATAAAAAATAATTTTGATAACACCCTATATTTATACATAAAAAAATTCGAGTTTACCAAAAGATTATTTCAATAATGAGGGTTTTTGAAAGTCTTATTGTTGCAAAATACACTCAAACGTTTTAGAGTCCTTCGGACGTCTAAAAGTTTGATGAACATGAAACTTCAAAACGTACAACTTCAAAACGTCCGAAGGACTTTTGAACGTTTATGCGCTAATTATAAGAAAACGTTTTAGAGTCCTTTGGACGTCTAAAAGTCTATAGCTTCATAAGAAAACGTTTTAGAGTCCTTCGGACGTCTAAAAGTTTGAAAACCATAAACAAAAGTCCTGATAATCCGTTTCGGGAATATCAGGACTCTGAGATTATTTTCTAAAATTAGTTACGACAGTTTTGCCAGTGCTTCTTTAATCCAGCCGAATGCTTTTACCAGATTTTCATCGGAAGTGGCGTATGACATACGAATACATTTCGGTGCACCAAAGGCATCACCACCCACACAAGCCACGTGGCCTTCTTCTAATAAATACATTGCCAAATCACCTGATTTCTGAAGGATTTTTCCGTTGAATGATTTTCCGAGATAGGAGCTGCAATCGGGGAAAATATAGAAGGCGCCCTGAGGATCGTTTGTTATCAAACCCGGAATTTCACGTGCTAAGGAAACGACTAATTTTTTGCGGCGTTCAAAAGCCTCACGCATGGTTTCAACGCAGGTTTGGTCGCCGGTATAAGCGGCTTCGGCAGCTTTTTGAGTTACCGAACAAGGTCCGGATGTATATTGTCCTTGAAGCGTATTACAGGCAGAAGCGATCCATTTCGGTGCAGCAATCCAACCCAAACGCCAGCCGGTCATGGCATATCCTTTCGAAACTCCGTTGATCACAACCACTCGTTCGCGTACATTTTCAAACTGTGCAATACTTTCGTGCGAGCCGAGGTAATTGATATGTTCGTATATTTCGTCGGAAAGAATGATAATATTTGGATAGTTAGCCAACACATCGGCCAGTCCTTTCAGTTCTTCTTTGCTATAAACGCTTCCGGTTGGGTTAGAAGGCGAGCAAAGGATAATTGCTTTTGATTTGGGGGTGATAGCAGCTTCCAGTTGAGCGGGCGTAATTTTGAAATCCTGCTCGATACCGGCATACACTTCCACGTTAGTTCCGTCGGCCAGTTTTACCATTTCGGGATAACTTACCCAATACGGTGCAGGAATAATCACTTCGTCACCTTTGCCGATAATGGACAGAATAACGTTACAAACCGATTGTTTTGCGCCATTGGAACATACAATCTGTTCGGGTTTATAATCCAATCCGTTTTCAGTTTTCAATTTAGCACAAATGGCATTCCGTAAAGCAGGATAACCGGGAACCGGAGAATAAAACGAAAAGTTATTATCAACAGCATCTTTGGCTGCCTGTTTTATATGGTCGGGTGTGTAAAAATCGGGTTCACCTACACTGAGGTTAATCACATCAATACCCTGAGCCTTGAGCTCGTTACTCTTTTGCGACATGGCAAGCGTTTCCGAAGGAGAAAGAGCTGCCAAACGTTCTGATACTGGAAACATAGTTTTTATTATTTTTTTGTTATTATTTGAGTGCAAAAGTAATCAAAATAATCCAATTTTGCATGATTTAGAACCTTTGCAACCATTATTTTGACACTTAAACAATCTTTGCATTCAATTTGTTTTCGAGCATTTGACGGGTGGATTTGTAACCCAATTCGTAGATTTCACGGCCTTTGTCAATATCGAATGTTTCGTAGTTTCCCATATCGATCGGTTCGATCAGCAAATCGCATATTTCCTTATCATAAAAAATATTGGCTTTGAACATAAAACTATACGACCGTGTGGCCACATTTAAAATACTCAGTTTGTATTCGTCGGCCACCAAAGGGCTGGCATTTATCCCGATTACCCGTTCGCAGTCATTGCGAATAGTAGTAACAGGGAAATTCTTCAGAACTCCGCCGTCAACATAGTGAACGCCATCAATCACTTTCGGACTGAAAAGTACGGGAATACTGCACGAAGCCAGAATCGGATCAATCAGATTGCCAGTTGAGAAAGTAACGCTGCGGCCTTTGTCCAAGTCAGTTGCTACAATTCGTAAGGGAATTCTCAATTCTTCGAAAGTTCTGGCACGTAGGTTCTTTGTAAGAAATTTCTCAAAGGAATCGATTTTGAAAAAGCCACCATCGGGAATCTGAATCTTTGTCAACTTACGGAAACTAAGGTCTTCGAACAAATGAGCAATTTCGTCGGGCGAATAACCGTCAGCATACAAAGCACCTACTACCGCGCCCGAACTGACGCCTGAAATAATATTGGGTTTAATGCCTTGTTCTTCCAACGCTTTCAATACGCCGGCATGACAAAGTCCTTTTATTCCGCCTCCACTGAGTGCAATCCCGATTTTGTAGGGCTTACTGTCAAAAATAGTTGGTATATCCATTGTTGAATGATTGGTTGATTGGTTCATCAGTTAATTGGTTCATCAGTTGATTGGTTTATCAGTTGATTGATTCATCAGTTGATTGGTTCATCAGTTAATTGGTTCATCAGTTACTTGGTTCATCAGTTGATTGATTCATCAGTTGATTGGTTTATCAGTTAATTGGTTTATCAGTTGATTGGTTCAGATTGCTAAAACTCCAAAACTGATGAACCAATTAACCAATTAACTGATGAACTAATTAACCAATCCACCAATCCACCAATCCACCAACTACACCGAATATTGCGAGAACTTAGTCATTACACGTTCATAATAGGTTTTCGAAACGGGAATGTCGGGTGTATTCATTGCATCAAGTTCGAGTAAAATACCGTCTTTGGTTTTGCGTAGCACTTTCACTTTGTCCAGATTGACCACATAAGAACGATGGCAGCGAACCAGTGGCGTCTCTTTGGTCATATTCTCTTCCATCCATTTCAACGAATTGCGGATTAAAAAGTGAGAAACTTTCGATTTATTGAGGTAATGAATGGTGGCGTAATTATCCGCTGAATCAATATACAACAGGTTTTCGAGCATGATAGATATCTTCAGTTCGCCTTTTTCATCCGGAAACGCAATCAGATTTTTCTTTGTTCCCCCGGTTGTTTTATCATCCTGTTTTATATTTTCCAGCAGCATATTCTTTTCGTGCCACGAAAAATACAGCCACGAAAAAGCATAAGGTAATAACAAGATTAAAGCAGCATGAAAAGTGGAATCGTAATAGATTTGCATAAAATCACGATCAACATTTTCAATTGGAATAAACTTGGTGAACAACGCGTAAAACATCGACATAGAAAGGATTTCGGCTAGCACCCATCCTCCGTATTGAACATAAGTTAGCGTGTGCTTTTTTACAAATGCAAGCATGATAATCCGACTGATAACCACCACCAACATACCAACCAACACGATCAGACTGGCAAAAATGAAAAATTTGAGGTCTGAAATCTTGTACCAATCCCTTGCTCCGAATGGTTTGAAAATATTGATGAAAAGAAGTGCAAAAATAGCGGTAAATAATATCAGTCGTACGATATTGTTTTTCTCATACAGGTAAGCCGGAATCTTTGTATTCATATTTTTATGTTTCAAAGAAAAGATTTACAAAAGTATGTTTTTCTAAGCTAATAAACAAGCCACTTGTCCCTGAACCCATCGTATTCGTCCCACTATGTTGATATTCACCCCTGATTATTGAAATTTGCCCCATTTCTTAATTGAATAAACCGATAAATTGGAATCGCATTCTGAATTGACTTCTTTTGCAGAAAATTAGTAAGTAAGGTTATGGATTATACACAACGACATATTGAACTAAACGCTCAATTTAAATTGGGCGAAAATATTACTTTGAGTGATTCCCAAATCGACATCCGCTTTTTCTCATTCCGCAGTCAGGCACTCTCGTTGAATGACCGGAATACCTTCGTTAATTCGACCGATAAAAAGATAAACGAAAATTTGACTTTTAATTATCCGATTTTTATCCCGTCGAAAATGAAACGAACCGACAAAGCCATCTTGTTGATGCACGGTCTGAACGAACGAAACTGGAGTAAATATCTGACTTGGGCAGAATTACTATGCAAGGAAACAGGTAAAGCGGTGATTCTTTTTCCGATTGCTTTTCATATCAACCGTTCTCCTGAATCGTGGTCGAATCCTCGTGCTTTAATGAATTTAATTGATTTCCGTCGGAAACAAAACGGCGAAGATCGTTCCTTAAGTTTTGCCAATGTGGCACTTAGTGAACGAATTAGCGAAAAACCATTGCGATTTTACACCGCCGGGCGACAGAGTCTTTTTGATTTGTCGCAATTAACCCTGGAAATAAAACAAGGTAAACATCCTTTGTTTACCGAAAATACACAACTTGATATTTTCGCCTATTCCATTGGTGCTTTCCTCTCTGAAATAACCATGATGACGAATCCTGACAATCTTTTTTCCGATTCGAAGCTATTTTTGTTTTGTGGCGGTGGTATTTTCAGTTCCATGTATGGCGAATCGAGAAATATTATGGATAAAAAGGCTTTCGAAAGCCTGTATCGTTATTATTTGATCGATTTTAATGATGATATTATATCGAATTCGGTTCAGGATAAAGCATATGAATCATTTAACTGTATGATTTCACCCGAACGGGATGTAAGTTTCAGAAGTAGTTTCTTTGAAAAAATGGGAAAAAAACTGAAAGGAATCTCTCTTTTAAAAGATAAAGTCATGCCTTTTAGTGGTGTGAAAGACGCTTTAGGAGTTGCTTTTGCTTCGTCTCATGTCGAGTTGTATGATTTTCCCTTTTCTTACTCACATGAAAATCCGTTTCCGGTCGGAAAAAAAGAAGAAAAATCAGCAGTAGATTTCTATTTCAATAAGATATTTAACGAAGCTATCCAATTTCTGTCCTGAAATATTTAATTTTAAATTGACAAAAGTGCTGATAATCTATATTACCGGCATTTTTTATTTGTAAATTGATACATCTAATGATTTTTTTAAACTATATTTGCGGAGACAATCGTTTAGTTAATAGCGAAACGAATCATAAATCAATTTTTTGAAAAAATTATCATGAATTTATTACTTGTTATCAGTGCCGGAATTTTGATGGTTGTCGGGCTGATAGGAAGCATGAAAAAGAAATTTCCGGGTACAATATTCGCTTATCTGGGAATTATTTTATTGCATTACAGTAAATTAGCGCAATATTCC
Source organism: Bacteroidales bacterium (assembly GCA_038244215.1). Lineage (GTDB taxonomy): Bacteria > Bacteroidota > Bacteroidia > Bacteroidales > Paludibacteraceae > Paludibacter. Next base: position 726 of record JBBRTR010000055.1, on the reverse strand, counting down.
ATTCATTTCTTTATTCTATGGGGTGTTCTGATTATTGCCATTCAGGGACTTGATTATATTTTACCCGACTGGGGAAATCGCAAATTTGGAGGTAGCAATAAAGGCGTTTGGGGAAGTATGATCGGAATGTTGATTGGACTGATTTTTGGAAAATGGTTTTTGGTTGCAGGGGCAATTTTGGGTGCTTTAGTCGGTGAGTTGTTGGCCGGGAAGAAAAGTAACGACGCTATACATCACTCGGTTGGAGCATTTCTGATTTTTATTCTCGGCACTATTTCCCAACTTATTGTCTGCGGAGTTTTACTCCGTCATTATATTACTTCCGTAAGCTACTTATTCTAAAAAAACCATTCCAATGTTTCAAACTTTGGAAAAGTTGGTTTATTTCAGTTTTTCCAGCATTTCTTCCAATGAAATCAGACTTTGATCACCCGTTTTCATATTCTTCAGCATCACTTTTCCTTCGTTCATTTCTGTTTCACCAACAATCGCTACAAACGGTATATTCTTATTATCGGCGTAACTCATTTGTTTTTTCATTTTGGCTGGTTCAGGATAAATCTCAGTATTAATTCCATTGCTTCGCAATAAATTGAGCAATGGTAAACAATACATTAGTTCCTTTTTTTATAAAAAAAATTCAGTTACGTGGAAACACTGCTGTTGTTACAATAGATGGTATTGATACAATTGAAAAAGCAGAAGAAATAATAAAATCAAGTTTAT
>JBBRTR010000054.1:0-17807 GCA_038244215.1 Bacteroidales bacterium | reverse complement strand
TTCAACAAACGCATCAGCTGAATCATTTAATGCTAAAATCAAAGCTTTTAGAGCATCGTTAAGAGGAGTGATTGATATTAAATTCTTTCTCTTTAGATTAACTAAAATATACGCTTAATCCACAACTTTTACGGGTGAGCCGTGAATTCCGGCGTAATTGAAGGTGACTTCTTAAAATACTCGAAGCTTTTTATCCAGTTTTCGCAACGAACACCAGCTTCAAGTCTACGCCAGCTCAATTTCGCTAATTTTGTGTCATTTACCGGATTTCGCTTGATCCAATCGCTGATTTGACTCACCCATGTTTTGGCATACATTTCATTTCGTGTAAATAAATACGCTCGTCCTAAATCAATCCAATACTTTTGTCGATTCAGCATAAAACACCACTCTTCATCACCAAAAGGTATTTTAGTCCAGTCAATTTGCCCTTAGAACTGATAAGGCACATTTGTTTTTTCCATATCCCAGTCGTAGCGGAATAGGAAATATTGCTGTCGCACCTGATTGGCAACTTCAATACTTGTTTTTACTTCTTCCGGAAATGTTTTTCGGATGTTTTCGATATTGGCTGCATCAGCACACAAATACAAATTTTCTTTATTTCGGTATTTTTGCAACAGATACTCAGCTGCTTTCTCGTTCGATAAAACCCTCACTGAGTCGGGGTTGAGTTTATCGAGAATAGATACGTATGCTTGCTTTGCCGGCAGCGAAGCGACAAAAAACAAAAGGGAAATTAGTAGTATTTTTTTCATGTAAGTCATATTTCTGCATTAAGTGTTTCTACTATTATTTATTTAACTTTTTAGTCACACTGCTTCCGGAATAAACTCCAACGGGCATTTCAAAACTTAAAATGGACGTTTTCCCATTTTCTGAGACAGTTACATGAATTTCCTTTGGATTACTTGACTCACAATTTGGATTAGCCACCGTTATTACTCCTGTGCTTTCTTTCCAAAGCAAAGCACAAGGTGCATCAACCGAAATAGTTTTCCCGTTACTTATCTTGAGTACTCCGGATTGATAAAATAATATCTCTGTTATATTCAGATTTTTATGCCGTACTGCCTGAATCGAATTGGTATTTGACAACACCGACACAGGAATACTTTTAAAATACTTGCTTGCATCACCGGTAGATTGTACACCCGGTTTTACAATGTATGCATAAGTTTTGTCGGTGGGATTGACTCCATGATTAATATTGGCACTAAACAAACTGCTATCGCTGGCTAATTCAAAAGTGGAAGTTGGATCTAAATTAAAATACCCAATTTTTCCCTGTACTATCCAATCTAGATTGAGGACTGACTTTGGTCCTTTTAGTTCTGTTGTTTTTCCTCCAACAGAATACTGAACAGCTCCGGCAGCATTACATTGATTCAAGGTCGTAAAAACAGAAGCTTTGCCGTCCTTTTGATTGATGCCGGCACCAAGACAAACAAACTCCTCGTCAAACTAAAACCATGATTTACGCGCGGTTACACCACGACGTTGTAGAATCATTCCACAAGCGCCATACGTGCTATCACTCACACCACCGGCAAAAGAATTACCATTTTCGCCACCTTCGCCCCAGTTTGGAATAGGCAAAACGGCAGCATCTTGTTCGGCCGTTATACCCGGAAATTGTCGGTAATTAAAATGTTTAAAATAGTCCCCGTTATATTCTTTTCCAGTGAAAAAAATGTAGTTTGTGCCGTTACCCGAATAGTAATTAAATTCACCATCGCCATTGCCGGCCTCGGCTCCCACCGTGCGGGTTGACGACATACGCGAACTGACCATATAATTCGCACGGCGATGAATCATATAGTCAAACCGCCAAAACATACGATTCCCGCTCAGGCTGTTTTCACCCTTCATCCTATCGTACACTTTTTTGATTTCATACTTTCTGTCTGTGTTGAGATTTAGCACACGCTTAGTCATGCTTTCAAACTGCCCGTAAAAACGATCTGAATTATCAAATCGTCCGGATTGATTGGGATCATAGTTTTTGCTGAAAAAAATCCATTGAATACCGTTGATATAAAAATCTTCGAGCAATGAAACTCCCGTTGAACTGTATTGGGTTTTGTTTGTAAATTCAATATAATAAAGTGCCGAATTGATATACTCTTTGCCATAATTTGCCAAATACAATTGACGTCCATTGCCGCAATGCTGTCCGTACATATAATCGGGCGAAATTCCTTCAACATCTTGAATGGTAAGCAATTTGGTCATTTTATTTTTATAACCCATCATCTGTTCATTATTTTCAGTCAAAACACTGGCGGTCAATGAACCCATGATAATATCACAACCATTTGCTCCGGTCATGTGATGTTCGTCTGCCGATTCGTAGCTCCATCGCAGGTATTTAACCGTATTTGCAAACAGTTCTTTGTCTTTTTTAATTTCATCACGCATCAAAATAACACTTTTGGAAAGCTCCTTTGGATAAGCAATATACCTATACCACCAATTACTTGCTTGGTGATTGGTATTTACCCAAAAACGCAGACTTTCCAAATACTTAGACTCCACCACAGCACTTCGGTAGCACTTATTTTCAGGATTATTGTAAGCTGCTGCCAATGTAGTGAGCCAAATTAAATGATTGCGTGGTGAACCATCGGTAATTTTATAATTAATATTCCCAAAACTACCATCAGAAGCCATCTGATTCATAATCTTTTCCACCGAACTTGCACTCGGATTGGAAAGATATTCGGTAAACATACGGTCGTATATAGTCTTAAAGTCACTAGCATGTAAACTCACTAAACTGCAAGAAAAGAAGAAAACTATCAGTATCTTTTTCATTATGCTTTTTTATTTTAAAATTGTCAATGATAAATCAAGTGTCTAAAGAAGAATGATCTTGTGAAGACAATAAATTCTCAGTTGGAAAAATTATTGACTAATTTGTCAGTTGATTTAGTTGTTTAAGTTGTATTTTAAAATGCTTGGTTTCCCACATAAATTTCCTTGCGGCAAATTGATTGGAACGGTTTTGTCATTTATCGTCAATGTAATCTGTTTCAAATTTTTGTTCATTGTCGGATCATTCACAGAAATCGTTAAATTTGAATCCTGTTTTTCAATCAACAAGACACAAGGATCAGATGCAGAGATTGACATTTTTTTTGTTTTTAAAATTACATTGGGTTTATAAAATACAGTTTCCAGAACCTTCTCATCGTTGGATTGTACAGACTGTATGATTGTATCGTTTCGAAGCACGGTAAATGGCAATTCCATATCCGGTTGATTTTTACCGCAGTAAACTACATAGCCATACGTTCCATTCACGACTTTCTGTCCGTGATCTATCCAAAGTCGTAGAATATCTACTTTTTCGGGTAATCCGCTTATCTTTTTATTGGATACATTCATCTTTAGCCAATCCGTTTTCTTGTTTTCACTCACAAAATAGGCGTTCTTCGTATATTCGGGTAAAATGCTGTAGGCAAATTTATCTTTTTGAACCACCCAAACCGATTTCCCTTGTCCGATAAAACTATTTACACCTTCTTTTGGACTAAGTTTTTTACCATTTTTAAGTATGAAAACATCATTTACTTGTGCCGTTTGGTCTATGGTGGTGCGGATGGTGGCTTCCATTTCGGGTTTCAGATTGTTGATGCCGGCTCCCAACCCCACAACATAATCACCCAACATAAAATAAGATTTATGAGCTTGTACACCATAAATGCTTGGGTTTTCATTCGCTGCTGCCCTGGAATCATTCACTCCTTTTTTCTCCGAAGCATTCATTTTTTCAAAAATAAATCCTGCAACCGCATTTTCACCGCCGGAAGTTGCAGCTCCCGCAAAATTAAATTTGCTGCAATAGCCTCGCCAATTGGTTACTGGCGTTATTTTGTCCATTCCTTCGCGAGCAGTAACTCCTGGAGCAGCCGTTACGTCCCAAGCTCCATAAATTGGGCGATATTCATTCCCACTTTTTTGAAACAAAGTCATTCCATCAGCCGTAAAGAAATTATATTCGTCGGCAATATTGGTCGCACTTTCCAATCCATCACAGCGCACCGAAGCCATATTTACAATAATACTGTAATGCTCGTTTTTCTTTATCAAGTCGTCATTATTGAAAAACCAACGGCTACCACTGTATAAACCAACGGGCTCCATTTTCATTTGGATATTATTTCCGCTGGCTTCCTTGTATAATTGTGTGAGTTCTGCTTGTTCTTCGGGCGTGAAGGAATCTTTCCAATCGCTAAGCAAGGTCTCTAACATTTTCACATAACGAATAGGTTTAGGATCAGGCTCGTAACGCATGGAATACCGATCCAAACAAGGCAAAATATATCCTTTGTAATAATACCAGTTGGAACCCTGAAAAAAGTTCATCAGTGCGTTGGTGTTTTCGGTACTTAGTTTTTTAGCCCAAGGTGATTTATTCAGCAGATTCAGAATTTCCAGGGCATTGGAAGTTCCATCGATAGGATATCCCCAAACCAAACACTGCATTCCATGTCCCCAACCTGCTCCATCGGCAGTAAATCCTTCCGTCCAAAATGAAGTAGTATAGGTATTTTGTGATGTGGTGCTGATACATTTTTGACTTACTTCAGCCACCAAATCAATCATAGGAATGGATTTATACATAAACGCCACCGGCAAAAGCGACCGATATCCGAGCGCATTGCCTCCAACCCACCAAACGTGATTTCGAAAACGATTTAATTGAACAATGTTTTTGTCCGTGTTATCGTTTCGCAAAGGTTGTGTCCAGGCTTGTAATGCAATCATTTTCAACATATCGGCAGCATCAATAAGAATTGGATCTTTCACTTTTCCCGACTCTACATCATCCATTTTTTTAAGCATGGAAAAATAGATATTCACTGCAGCCGTTGGCAAAGCGAAACAAGAGTAATGAAAACGACCAACAGCATTGGATCGGTTAATCTCAATATTTCCATAATATACAATGGCTTTCAGCACTTTGGCTGAATATAATGTGTTGCCATCTACTTTTCCTTTCCGATATGCTTCGGCTATGCTCCACACACGGTTATAAGCTTCTGTCAGAAAATTAGCCACTTCGTTTTCGGTGCTTCCAAAGCTTTTATTCAGCAAATTATTCGACCTTATATGTTCTTCAGTCTTTACCAAATCATTGAACTGTCCTTCGTCGTTGAGTTGTTCAAAGCTTTTTTCCCATGACTTCACAGAAATTTTCATTGAACTCAATCTGTAGGGCGTTTTTGAAAAATAATCTCTGAATTGCTTAACGTCAGCCACTTTTTCAGGAGTTCCCGTTGGAGTTGCCTGATAATATTTCAGGTAATTAGTACGAGCCAATATCGCTTCCTGATTTTGGGAGAAGCAAGTAGTTGCAAAGATCAGAAATACAATAAAATACAAAGATTTTTTCATAACTACTAATTTAAAGATTATGATGGTTTGTCGTATTAATTTATGAAGTTTATTGTTTAAAGTCGAAACACACGGAAGTTTGAGAATTGCTGATGACTAATGGTTGTTCGGAATCCAAAATAGCCTTCTGTATAAGGAGTTTCATCCTGAAAATCCCAGAATAGAATATCGTTTCGGAAGTATTGGACTCGCCCTCTATTCACACTAATTTTTATGGAATACTCGGTATCTCCTTTCAATAAATGTGCCTCGTCTGTATATTCCTTCAAAACCGGTTTAGTTCCATCACTGTGATATTTTCTGAAACGGGTAAATTTGTTGTAATGCCCACCTACTCCTGCATAATAAAGATTTAAATTGTCGTAGGAATTAAACTTTCCATCGCGCTTGAAAATATTTTCATTGGCAGGATCTGTTGCCATCCAAAAAGCATTCAAATCCGAAACTCTATCATTGGGACCACCGGCATCAATAACTTTCACGTTAAATGTAATTAGTATATTCCCGGATAATTTTTTGTTGAACCATAGGGTTGCGCCCATCGAAGTACTAACATCCAATTTAGAATCAACAAGTTGAATACTTGATGTTGCCGGTTCTTCAAATTCTGTAGTCCAATTGCGAAGTCCGTTTTTAAAATCGTCAGCGTAAAGGAGCCTTGCTGTAGTTTTACTTTGAGAAAAACCAAGAAAGCTAATTATGAGGAATAGAAAGCACAGTGTTTTTTTCATACAAAAGTTATTAAATGCCCCTCAATATTCCCCCTTTAGGGGGTTAGGGGGCGTTTACTTCTTAAATGGAATAACCATATTCCAGGATTGTGTCGCATTCTCAAAACCTCCAGGGCCATTCATAGTTGCAAAAAAGATGTAAGCCGGTTTTTCATTTTCAAACAAAATATACGGACGTTCTAACTGACCCATTTTCCTGACAGTCCCATCCTTCATACGAATAGTTTTCGAGTAAGCCTTTGGTAATGAGTCTACAATCCAATTAATGGCATTTTTTGAATTTGCCAATACGCCTTCGCCACTTTCTCCGGTATATTTTCCTACATGGTCTTTAAAAATCATGTGATAACCGCTTTTATCTTTCCAGAAAAACGGATCTTCAATTTCTGGCTGACCTTCGCCACCCATAACAGGTTTTTCGTTATTTATTACTTTAAATTTGCTGTAAATATTTTTTGCTTTTGCCAACCCAAAACACATTCCTGAATACCCGGCGTTGCCCACGTAACTGCGAGCTTTGAAAATCATAAGTACCGAACCGTCTTTTTCGATCACCGGACTGGGATTGGAGGTCAGAAAGCTGTAAAATGTATTGGGTTGAGTATCTAAAATAGGATCATCAAATCTTTTCCACGGTCCGTAAGGCGAATCTGCTATAGCAACTCCGATACGTTTATTACTCCTGCCCACAATGCACCATTTGCTGCTTAACGAAAATTCCTTCACATTTGGATTCTCAAAAGGATGAGTCGACCCCATGTAATAAAGCACCCATTTATTTTTGTAGCGTAAAATACGGGGATTATGTGTGGAGCGTCCGTCCCAGTACTGCGCACCGCGTGCCGGAAGTGCTACTTCGCTGAATGTATAAGGACCTTCAGGATTTTTGGCTGTAGCATGAACGATTTCTGAAGCCACCATCCAACCCGGATGAAACAGCAATGAATCAGGCCAACGAGATACGTACATATGGTAGAGTTGGTCATCGCCTTTTACCACTGAACTACCCCAAACCCAAAAACCTTTCATAATAAAAGTCGGTTCGAGGCTTGCCTTGCCCTGATTTTTGAAAATATAATTCCGAGCATCACTTTGAGTGGAGTTATTTTGCGCCGACAGCAAAGTGGAAAATAAAATGACCAGAATTATATATTTTTTTTTCATGGAGAAATAGTTTTTTAGTAAGGAATTATATCACTCAATATCTTCTCATTATACCACGGATCATTTGCTTTTTTGAGGAAAGCTGGCATTTGTTTGCAAAGCGATTTGAAAAGTTCCTTGTTTTTTTCTACCGAAAGACTATGCATTTGATACGGATCTTTCAAATCGTCGAAAAGGAGCACTTCTTTTAATTGTTTTTTTCGGTCAATGCTAATTGACATTGTATAATGATCGGTTTTCAAACCACGTGATTCGGGAAAATAACTGATTACTTTTCCCTCAGCATTTTTATCTCCATCGTTGTTTCGAATATACAAAACTGCTTTTGGAGCATTTTTTGATAGTTTTAAATTTTTAATTTCTCCTGATAAATCAGTTCCTTCCACCGATTTTGGAATCATATTTCCCAAACCTGCTAATGACAATAAAGTAGGCATTACGTCCGGAGTCGAAAGCAGAACTTTACTGATATGAGGTTTTAGTTTTTCAGGATAACGAATCATAAACGGAACGTTCATCGCTTCAACATAAGGTGAATTTTTGGGATCTTCCACATGGCTGGCCATTGTTTCACCGTGATCGGACGAGAAAACAACAATTGTATTTTTGTCCAGCCCAAGCTCTTTCAAAGCAGTCAGAATTCGTCCAAACTCGCGATCAACTCCCGTAACCGAAGCAAAATAGAAAGGCGCATTTTCCATTTTCTTTTTCAGTTTCTGATTTACATTCGGGCGGATTAGCAATTTACTCAGTGGAATATCTTTATACAAATTATAATCTACTTCCATGCAATCGTCTAGGCTGCGATATGGACTGTGCGGCGGATTCATTCCTACCATCAGGAAGAATGGTTTTTTCTTATCCCGAATCGTAGTCAGATATTCAATGGTTTTATCGGCTTCATGCTGAGGCGACCATTCTTTAATTTCATGTCGATCGCCGTTTGTATCCCAATAATGAGGTGTTTTATGATGATCGTAAGTGCCGTAAGAATACCAAAAATTAAAACTATGGCGGCGTTCTTTCGGTGTATAAGCATCCCAAACCAATCTGTCATTTTCCACGTACGTTCCCGGATTTTGTGGGTTGTTACGTGTAGGGAAATCAACGTGTAATTTGCCAATATAGCCACAATCGTAACCAATTTGTGATAACACATCGCTGATAGCCGTTGCATCTTGACGTAAATTGCTTATCGGACGGGTTTCGTTACAATTAAGCGTAACACCACTTCCGGGCGGATACATTCCGGTGAGCAACATACCCCGGTGTGGACTGCTCAACGGGCAATTACTTTGAGCCGATGTAAGTACAACCGCTTCACGGGCAAATTTATCTAAATTAGGCGTGTGAGTCGGGTCGGCTTTGAATTCTACCGATTCTTTAAAGCCCGGCTCATCCCAGAAGTGCATAGCGCAATTACGAAACTGATCTGGAAAAACATAAATAATGTTTGGATGTTGACTTGGTTGTGCAAACAATCCCGCCGTAGTTGAAATACTTAATATTGATGGACCAATAATTGATTTAATTTTCATTTTCATATTCTCTTTTAATGATTTTCTTTTGTAATCTTATAAATAATCCGTTTAACTATAATTTTGAAAACACAACTCCATGGGTAATTTTTTCTTTCCATGTAAGTGTAAAATTCTTAAAATGCCAAAGGCTGCACATTATTTTCCAACAGTTTCGGCACTTGCGTATCGTGGTATTTCTTTCCAAATTCCAAGAGTATCGCTCGATGCTGAAGTAGAACGTCGTGAAATTTAGGATCTGTAGCCAGATTGATCATTTCACCCGGATCATTTTGCAAATCTGCCAACGATTCCCGCAAATTTCCTTTGCTGTAAATGCAGTATTTGTACCTTTCCGTCCGAACCATGCGTCCTTCCATTGTCGGAATTTTCCCATTCACCAAACCAGTAGCCTGATCTAAATTATTTTCTGAAACCACGTATTCCCTCCATGTTGCGATTTTCTGTCCTGAAGCTACCGGTTTCAAACTGAGTCCCGGCAAGTTCTTGGGTATTTTTATCCCTGCAAAATCTAGCATTGTGGGAAGAATATCAATACCCGTATTTACTAATTTATCCGAAACTGCAGAGGAGATTTTGTTTTTAAAATTAAGAATCAGAGGAATACGAACAGATTCTTCGAAAAAAACAGTTTTTTGATTCCAGCCATGAGCACCGGCACATTCTCCGTGATCCGAAGTGAAAACAATCAGGGTATTTTCTTCCAGTTCGGCTTCTTTGAGCGCATTTAAAACCAATCCAATTTGAGCATCTACTTTTTCAATCATCCGATAATAACCCCAACGAAGTTTACGCCAGTCGGTTGCAGTAAATTTACTTACGGGGAAAAGTCCGGTTTGGGTTTGATAAGCTGTTCTCAGTTCGCTTAAGCCATCAGGTTCATCAGTTTGTTTTCCAAAATTAGCAGGCAATGGAGGGAGTACATCCGACTGAGTGGGAAATCCGATTTCACCACAGGAATATTTTTGAGTTCTACCGGAAATTTCGCGGGCATATTCGCAAATATTATGTGGATTGGTGAAGCTGGCAACCATCAAAAATGGTTTGGTTGGTTTACTTTTAATGAAATTTACAGCATCGTTCGACACAATAGAATCATTATCAGATTCTTTTACATTTTCAAATCCCGATTCCTTTACATTGGTAATCTGATATGCTAGATGACTTTTACCAAAATAAGCCGTTTGATAATCTGTTTTTTTAAAATACTGTCCCAAATTAGGTAGTTTATCGTTGTAAACTTCCGGAGTGGTATCGTTTTTCTTAGTGTTTCGTGTAATGCCTGTTTCGTGTGAATAATGCCCCGTGAACATGGAGTTTCTCGATGGCATCGATATCGGATTGTTGCTGTAAGCTCTCGTAAACACAACTCCTTCAGCGGCCATTCTATCCATGTTGGGAGTTTTGATAAACTGATCACCCATACGGCAACTCATGGCGTCGGCAAACTGTTGGTCGGTGATAATGAAAACAACATTAGGTTTTTTTTCGACTTTCTCCGCTGACAGCCAAGAAGAGCAGGACAAAAGAAGTCCGGCAGAAAAGAGTGATTTAAGTTGTTGAAATTTCATTTTAGTATCAGATTTATTTCTGACACAAAAATAGATAGAATATCTTTTCATTAGGTGCCAAAAAGTGCCAAAAAAGGTGTAAAATCGTTCGAATCATTGCATTCAACCACATTTAACCTTGTTATACAACTATTCATCCTCTGTTTCATCGATGGCATCATCGCCTTTACGGAAGGTGGAAGGCGATACGCCGAATTGTTCTTTGAAGCATTTTGCAAAGTACTTGGGCGAACTGAATCCCAGCATGTAGGTAATATCTGAAATATTATATTCCGGATTGTTGTTGAGAAGGGCTGCGGCTTTTTTCATTTTCACTGTATTAATAAAATCATTCGGTGTCTGACCGGTAATTCCTTTAATCTTACTGAACAGTTTGGTGCGCCCCAAAGCCATTTCGCGCGAAAAGAACGGCACATCAAACTCACTGTTATCAATGTATTTCTCAATCACTTCCTGCGCTTTTTCAAGAAACTCACGATCCATAGTATTGGTTGCAATCAATCGTGCCGAGAAATCAGTATGACGGCTAAATTTCTCCTGCAGTATCTTTCTTCCATTCACAAGGTTGTTACAACGAGTAATCAATATTTTGATATTGAAGGGTTTGGTAATATAATCGTCAGCACCAAGTCGTAAGCCCTCAATACTGTATTCAATGGCTGACTGAGCAGTAAGCAGTACCACCGGAATATGGCAAACCGAGAAATTATTTTTAATTTTCGAACACATTTCGCTTCCTGACATTTTCGGCATCATCACATCGCTAAGCACAATGTTAGGTTGATGTTCTATTGTCATTGCCAATCCCTCTTCACCATCTGCAGCTGTGTAAATCTGATAAATTGGTTCAAAAATGTGCATCAGCATTTCACGCAGTTCATCATTGTCTTCTACAATCAACATGCTGTTTTCTGGTGCTTTATTGGCCGTTTGTGAATTGATAACTTCCTGCATAAACTCGCTGTCTACTTCTGATATTTGTATTAAACAACTAGCGTCAATATCCTCTGTATCTACTTTTTGATCTACAGAAAAATGAGCTGAACCTTTTTTAATGATAACCGAAAAGCGACTACCCACTTCTAATTGACTTTCCACCTGAATTTCAGCCGAATGTAGTTCTATAATGTTTTTGGTAAGTGCCAGACCAATGCCTGTCCCCGGCACCATATTACTGATTTGCAATCCATTTTCGGCCTGATAAAACCGATCAAAAATTTTATCGATAGCATCTACCGAAATACCAATACCGCTGTCCATTACACTAATTTTCACAGTGTCGATGTTCTGCTCTATCCCGATATTGATAGTCCCATCTTTGGGTGTGTACTTAAATGCATTGGAAATAAGATTATAGAATACTTTCTGCATTTGTACCGGATCAAACCAAAGCATGATTTGCTCATCTTTGCAATCTAGATTAAATTTGATTTGCCGATAATTGGCATATTCCGAGAACGACAAATAAATTTCATAAATGAACTTCACAATATCGCGTTGTGAAACCTTGATTTTCAAATGACCCTGCTCGCTTTTTCTAAATTCAAGCAACTCGTTAATCAGGTTCTGCATATTGAGTGTATTTCGTTTAATGTTCAAAATACGGTTGTAAACAGCAGGTTGGATATTGTGCATTTGCATCAACATATCAATTTGTCCGACAATAAGAGTCAATGGGGTTCTGAATTCGTGCGAAATATTGGTAAAGAATCGTAACTTGGATTGATTTACTTCTTCCAAATGTTCTTTTTCCTTTTTCTCATAGGTGAGCGAGGTTTCGAGCAACAATCTTGAGCGACTAAAAACAATGTATCTCCATACAACAAAAACAATAAGCAGTATATAAAACAAATAAGCATACCAAGCCAGATAAAATGGAGGAGAAATTTGTATATTCAGGTCGGTTGACACAATCATTTCTCCATCCACAGGTGAGATAGCCTGAACCACCAATTTATATTTACCGGCTGCCAAATTCATGAAATTCAGCTTGGTAATACTTTGTGGTAAATCTGTCCAGTTGTCCGAAAACCCTTCCAATCGATACCGATAAACCGGCTGATTAGCAGGAATATAATTATCGGAAGCAAATTCGATAGTTAACATTGACTGCTTATAGTTTAGTTTTATCGATTTTGTATATGATAACGCCACATCCAGCACATGATTCTCATCACCCGGTTTCACCAACTTATTATTAATCCATAAATCCGTCAGATTCAGGTAAAACGGGCGATGTGTTATAGATAGATTTTCCTCGTAAAAAGAGACCATACCATTCATGCCTGCCAAATAAAGTTCACCCTTTGCAGTCATACCCATACCACCATTGTATAAAGAACTTAGCGGGAATCCATTCTCGCTACTGTAATTGTGGATTTTATTGTTTTCAACATCCAACATCGAAAATCCGCGTGTCGTGGAAATAATAAGATAACCAAAGTGCGATTCCATCAAATTGCTCACATAATCATTTATCAATCCACAATGTTTTGTATCGTAATGCTTGAACGAATTTGTTTTAGCTATGAAAAGGTTTACGCCACCGCCACTGGTTGCCACCCAAACACGATTTTTACTATCAATAAATATTTTCGTAGTATTATTGTTACTCAAACTATTGCTATCATTGGCATTATAGGAATAAGAGTTAATATTTCCGTCATTCAGATTATAACGAAAAACACCATTCATACTAGCTATCCAAATATTATCCGATTTATCAATCTTTAAATCAACATTATAACTAACCAACTTTTGTAATTTCTCGGAGAAAAGAGTAAAATTATGCGTTTGTTTATCAAATAAAAATAACCCATTGTAAGTTCCTACTAATAGTTTGTCTTTATAAGGTATAATGGCCCGTACAATATTGGATTGTATCCAATTCGGTTTTATGTTTTTATATTGTGTAAAACGTTCGGTTAGAGTATTAAAAAGACTTACGCCACCCAAGTGTGTGCCCAGCCAAAGTTCATTATTCTGACGATCGAAATAAGCAGATTTAATATTGTCGTTCGATAAACTGTTCGGATCAGCCGGATTGGCTCTGAAATTCTTGTAAGTTCTATCTTTAACGTTATAATAAATGAGTCCTTCACCTTCGGTACATAAAAACAAAATCTGGGCTTTATATTCAATTATAGTGCTGATAATTGGAAAAGGTTTGTTTTGAAAAACTCCTTTTTGTAGATTATGAAAAGTATAAAAGTTGATTTCCGGATTAAAATAGTTGACACCTCCAAAATAAGTTCCAACCCAAATAGTTCCCTGACTATCTTTTAACAAGGACCAGACAGACTCATTGGAAAGTTGACGATTATTGTATTCTTCTGAATCGTAATGCTTAAAAATACCACTTTCTACGGTTAATCTATCAAGTCCCTTTTTAGTACCAATCCACAAAAAATCATTATTGTCTTCGCAAATAGCACGTACAAAATCTGAAGAAATGGATTTGTCTGATTTTATACCCGTTTGCCTATAATTGAGGGTGTTGCCGTTACGATCTATCTTATACAAACCATTCTCCCAGGTTGCCACCCAGATATTCTTCTTGCTATCTTCAAAAATGTCAGAAACCTGACTGCAATCAGGAATAACCTGACGTATTTTTTTGTTTTGATCAATAACAAAAACACCGGAAGAAAGTGTGCCGATAAAAATACGTTGGTCGGAAGCCTGAAGTATTTTCCGAATGTCTGATTTACTTTGATTAACCGTACAATATAGGTTTTTCTTTCCGTTTTTATAAGCATAAAGCTTGGTATTTTCAGCTATCCACAAATTCTGTATTCCGTAGGCAATGGAACTTACTTGTTGTTTTTGTATCAACCGCATGGTCGAAGTGCGGAGGTTGTATTCATTCACCCCATTTTGAGTCTGGATAAAAACATATCCGTCCTTATCACCACAAACATGAAGTATGAGGCTTTCACCCAGCGAATTAGAATCATTCGGAATGGGACCAAGCACATCCATGCTGTTACCATTATACCTGTTCAAGCCTTCGCGGGTGGCCAGCCATATTGCACCCAACTCATCTTGATAAATACTATTTACCGAAAGTTGTGACAAGCCTTGTTCAATACCTATTCTTGAAAAATAGATGTCACTGGCAGCAAAAGCACTTAATGTATAAAGTGCCAAAACAAGCAATATCAATATTCTTTTTATGAGCATAATGATATGATTTTTTGAACAGAAATAATTTGTGAGTAACAAAGTAACAATAAAGTTTTCATATTGCAAAAACAGATAAAATTTCAACATAAAATTAACGCATTAAACATGAGTAAGGATAAAATTGTCCAAATCTACACCCAACATTGTACAAGATTCACATCCCGACAAAAAATCTATGCTCGAATGAAAATTAAATTTGTATTTTTGTATGAAAAATCGGACTACATGAAATTTTACAGGAGATTTAAAACACTTGCTTCGGTTTCAATACTGCCATTAGTAAGCACATTGGCACAACAAAAACCAGTTCAGCCAAATGTGGTAATTATCTTAGCTGATGATATAGGTTATGGAGATTTGGGCTGGATGGGAGCTAAAACCATTCAAACCCCTAATGTGAACATGCTCGGAAACGAAGGTATCCGCTTCACCAACTGCCATGCTACTTCAGCTACCAGTACACCTTCGCGATATGGATTGCTTACGGGAATGTATCCATGGCGGCGTGAAGGCACAGGTATTGCTGCTGGCGATGCTGCAATGATTATAAAACCGGAACAATATACAATGCCTGACCTATTCAAAAGTGCCGGATATACTACTGCCGCTGTTGGAAAATGGCATCTTGGACTTGGTGACGTGACAGGAAAACAAAACTGGAACGCTGAAATAACTCCCGGATTAAAAGATATTGGATTCGATTACTCCTTTATAATGGCTGCTACGGCTGACCGAGTTCCTTGTGTTTTTATTGAGAATGGCAGAGCGGTAAACCTGGATCCGAACGATCCGATTGAAGTCAGTTATACTAAACCATTTCCAGGCGAACCTACTGGAAAAAATAACCCCGAACTTTTGCGAATTCATCCTTCAGACGGACATAATATGGCCATTGTTGATAGTATTCCACGAATTGGATACATGATTGGTGGAAAATCAGCCCTTTGGCACGACGAGAATATTGCCGATCGGATTACGGATAAAGCAATTAATTTTATAAGCCAAAATACAAATAAACCTTTCTTTCTTTATTTTGGTACCAACGATATTCATGTACCACGTGTACCGAATCATCGCTTTGTAGGTAAAAGCGGAATGGGAGCTCGTGGAGATGCTATTCTTTCGTTCGATTACTGTGTTGGCAGAGTTATGCATGCCCTTGATAGTTTAGGAATTGCCGATAATACCATCGTAATTCTGACCAGTGATAATGGTCCGGTTATCGATGATGGCTATAAAGATAGAGCCGTGGAATTACTTGGCAAGCATAAACCGGGTGGTATTTACCGCGGTGGAAAATACAGCATTTTCGAAGCAGGAACACGTGTACCCTGCATTGTTTGGTCGAAAAAGGAGATTGAAAGACCGTCTTTCTCGAATGTATTGATCTCTCAGCTCGATTTCTTTGCTTCATTTGCCAGTTTAATTGGAAAAACAATTCCAACGGGAGCTGCTCCCGATAGTCAGAATCAATTAAAGGCTTTGCTGGGGAAAAAATCAACTGCCAGAAATTACCTTGTAGAACAGAATTTGAACAATACGCTGTCTATTGTGGAAGGAGAATGGAAATACATTGAACCAAGTAATGGCCCGAAAATAAATAAAGGAACGAATACTGAATTAGGCAATTCTCGTGATAATCAATTGTACAACATCAAAACGAATCCTACTGAGACCAGAAATGTAGCTGCTGAAAACCCAGTTATTGTTCAAAAACTGAAGAAAACTTTGGAATTGGAAAAGAAAAAGAATTACTGATTACTAAAAATATAACCTCATAAAATTTACTCTATGTTAAACATTGTAAAACAATTTGTTCTCGCAAACGAAGTGGGTGAAATTCGTCCGTTGAAAATTGGTCATATAAATGACTCATTTATAGTTGATAGCGCAACAGCTGATGGAACTTCTTATTTCCTTCAGAAAATCAATCACCATATTTTCAAAAATGTGGAAGGATTGCAGCAAAATATTCAAATAGTAACTGACCATTTGCGTGAGAAACTCACCCAAGCCGGAGAAACAGATCTTGATAATAAAGTATTGCGTCTGGTTCCGACCAAAGATGGAAAACTATTTTATCAGGATGCAGATGGAGCGTATTGGCGCATGTATGTAAATCTGGAAAATACTCACAGCTACGATGTTATTACTCCCGAACTGGCTTTTAAAGCCGGTGAAGCTTTTGGTGATTTTCAGTGCATGTTAGCTGATATTTCGCACGACAAGTTGATTGAGACTATCCCGAATTTTCACAATATGGAGTTCCGCTTGGAACAATTCAGAGATGCAGTAAATGCAAACGCTGCCGGACGTTTGAGTGAAACTCAATGGTTGGTAAATGAAATTGAAAGTCGTGCCGAAGAGATGTGCAAACCTGAACGCTTATTCCGTGAAGGTAAATTACCAAAGCGCATAAACCATTGCGATACGAAAGTGAATAACATGCTTTTCGACGAAAACGATGAACCTGTTTGTATTGTCGATCTGGATACAGTTATGCCGGGATTTGTGCTTTCCGATTTTGGAGATTTTATGCGTACTGCTGCTAATACCGGAGCTGAAGATGATGCTGATTTAAATAAGATAGGAGTAAATATCGAAATTTTCGAAGCATACACAAAAGGTTATCTGAAGAAAGCCACCTTTCTTTTACCAATTGAATTGGAAAACCTCGCTTTCGGTGCTAAGCTATTGAGCTACATGCAAACAGTTCGCTTTTTTGGCGATTATCTGAACGGTGATACCTATTATAAAGTGCAGCATGCACAACATAACTGGCAACGCTCGCTGGCGCAATTTAAGTTATTACAAAGCTTTGAAGAAAATTTCCCTAAAATGCAGGTGTTAATCAAAAAGCTTTCAAAATAGTAATTTCATACCGCGCCAAATCTAATTATGATTTTAATATAGCTTTCAATTAAGCCTTCGGACAAAACCCTGAGGCTTTTATTTTGAGATAATTCTGAAAAGAGATTTTTTATTACCTTTGCAGCTTCAAAAGTCAATTGTAGTCATGCAAACTAAAAAAACAAATAATACAGCAGTTCTTCGATTCCGTCGCTGGAGTAGGGCTGGTTATGCTGTGTTTTGCAGTTTGACTCGAACGGTTACAATCGGTCGGTTGAATGTTTCGATTGCAGATAAATCATTGCAGAAATCGACAGGAAGTTCAGTTTATATGCCTTTTGTAAGTTTGGAAGATTCTTCTGAAG
>JBBRTR010000053.1:0-18058 GCA_038244215.1 Bacteroidales bacterium | reverse complement strand
CAATTCGGCTGCCCGCTTTTCTTTCTGATCATTTTGGTAAATTAACTCATTATTAGCTATAATTAATTCCTCCGCTCTGCCTTCTTTTTCTATGTTTTGATAAACGAGTTCTTCATAAGCATCCTTTAATTCACGTGCTCTTTTTTCTTTTTCATCATTCTGAAAAACCAATTCTTTATTGGCAATAATTAATTCTGCCGCCCGCTTTTCTTTTTCCTTATTTTGAAACGCCATTTTTTTGTTGGCACCCCGTAATTCTACAGCCCATTTTTGTTCGGCAATATCTCTTGCAACTACTACTGCACCCAATACATTACCTTCATCATCTTTATAAACCGAACCGTTGAAAAGTACAACAGTCAGTTTTCCGTTTTTATGGCGGAATGTAAGTTGCGAATCAGCAACGAAGCCTTTTGCAAAGACTTCCTGATATACTTCACATGCTTTTTGAGGTTCGGTAAAATAATTGGAGAAATCCGTGTTGCTAAGTTGTTCGCGTGTCAAGCCTGTTATTTTTACCAAAGCATCGTTCATGTCGGTAATTTTACCTTCGGGACTGATGGTAACCAACGGATCAAGACTGGCTTCAATAAGGCTTCTCGCGTGTTTCGATTCTTGAATAGAATTTCCCATTTTATAATTCTATAAGTTCAGGGTTTCCAATTTCTTCAATTGTCTGCCTTTTTTCTTTGAGTTGTTTGAACTGAGATGGTGAAAGTCCGGTTATTTTTTTGAATTGATTAGACAAATGCGCCACGCTGCTGTATTGCATACGATAGGATATTTCAGTCAGGTTAAGTTCATCGTAAAGCAAAAGCTCTTTGACACGCTCAATTTTATGAATAATGATAAATTGCTGAATGGTAATCCCTTTTACTTCTGAAAAAAGATTGGAAAGGTAGGTATAATCGTAATGAAGCTTTTGGCTTATATAATCGGAATAATTGATATGTGGTAATTCATCGGAATAATGAATCATCTCAATAATAACATTTTTGATTTTTTCTATCAAAACGGCACGTTTATCGTCCATTAATTCAAGACCTGAATCATGAAGCGCTTTTTTTAATTCTTCCCTCTGGTCATTGGAAATATCTTCCATGATTTCAATTTCACCTAAATCGACCACGATAAAGTGAAGACCGAGTTTCTTCAACTCTTCTTTCACCACCATCTTGCATCGAAGGCTAACCATGTATTTTATAAATATTTTCATTTTTGTTTTTGGTGAATGTTTAAAGGGTGAAGAAATAAATAAAACTATTCAGAACTGTGTGATTTATTTACGAAAATGATAACTAGAGGAGATACTGAAAAAATACATAAGGAAAAATTTTTCTTTTGTCGAAAGTGAGTATAAAAACTATAAATCCGCAAAGGAAACGTGGTTTAATAAGTTACTTTATGTTCGTCTTTTTTTTGCGAAAATCAAAAGTATGCCTGACAAGTGTCCACAGAATAAGAGATATGTATATTACTCTTTTAAAACATTTGAGATATAAAAAGTTTGTAAAGTTAGGTAATCTATTTGGATAATCAAGAAAAGCATAAACTATACGGCTTATTATTAATATAGTTTGCGGCTTATTATATTGATTTTGTACATATACTCATGTTCAGTAAACATTTTTTTATTTTTCAAGCGTTAGATTTCTCGCTTCGATCGAAATGACAATCAGTTTAAAATCTATATCAACCGTTGTCATTCTGATCCGCCGCGGCGGAGAAGAATCTATATATTTTTACCGAAAAATTGTGTTTGTATATATACTAATTTATTGTACAGCTAAAGTAAAGAGCGCAAGCTTTTGCTTGCGTTCTTTTACTCCGTTTTCACTTAGGTTGTTTTAGTAGTAGTGATGGCAGCTTTTTTAACTGAAACATGGTGTACAGCGAGGTTGTTGCTGTATTCTTTTATGCGTGAATTCAGTTCATTCACAAATTCACCGTAAACCGCTTCGCCTTCAACAACGATCAGGGCATTCATCCGTTCCGTAATCTGGTGGTAGATGGCGTCAGTTTTCACGCGTTCCTGTTTCATACGGAAGATCGTTTTGGCAGCCTCTTCGGAATAGCGATTATTTTTCAAATCGTCGAAAGCTTTGTTTTTGGTTTCCAATGCGGTGGCCCATTCGGTGAGTTTTACCATAGCCACGTCGGCGGCATAGGTGGTCTTTAAATCGTGAATCAGGCTATTGATCCCTCCTGTTTCATCATCGTAGGGTTTAATAGTCAGGTTGCCATACGTGTTCAGCACTATCTGTAAGCGTTTGGCAGCTGCTCTTACTTCATCATCAAAATGATTGAGAGCCGACTTAACTGCATCACAAAAACCACGGAACATACTGTCGCGTTCATCGTCGGCATTCACCAAATCGTCGGAAATTGCATTTTTACGGATAACATCCAATGCATCCAACTCGTTGGCATAGGCCGCGAGAAAAGCGTTGAACAATACCTCAATTTTCAAGGCCACGGCTGTGAGTAACAAAACTAAATCACGGAAAGAAGTGAAAAACTGGAAATGTTCGCGATTACGCAAACGGCTTAAAGCAAATTCATTGATCTTCATAAATAATACATTTTTTTTTGGTTATTAATTAAAATATATTCGGTTATTAAGCGAATCTGATTTCGATACCAGCCAAAAGGCGGCGTATTGGTACAACCCACTGTCCATCCCCTCGTTGGGTCGTTCGTACTAGTACGACTGACTGTTCATCCCCTCGTTGGGTCGTTCGTACTAGTACGACTGACTGTTCATCCCCTCGTTGAGTCGTTCGTACTAGTACGACTGACTGTTCATCCCCTCGTTGGGTCGTTCGTACGTCTACGACGGCATTTACACTCCTTTTCAATAAATGAAACACTAGTTATCAGCACTTAGCGGTACAAAAATAAACAATTTGTTTTTAATTTACAAATATATTATGAAATATTTTGAAAAAATATTTCGTTGTGCAAAAATACAACGGATGGTTGAATAATTCATGTTGCTTAACTTCTATTGGAATCGTATTCAATTAGATAATCAATCCCTGCATTGAAATCAAAAAAACGATAATTAGTATCTTTCGAACAAAAAATGAAACATAAATAAGACAGACCTGTTAAATGTACTCGTGTCTTTTTCCTCAAATAACAGCAAATGGAGCATATATTCACATTTAAACAATAAAAATCAAAAATAATGTGTTTAAAATTTGGCTCGTACCAACATGTTTTTGTTATTTTGCACCCGATTTCAACTTAACATTGTGCTTTTCCGTTGTTTTAATATGAATCTTATTGATTTGTTGTTTGTTTTGAGAGATTCAAATTGCAATGTTTAATCGTAGAATTGAAAATCCTAAATTAATTTAAGTATGTCGAAAAATCTTGTCATAGTAGAGTCACCCGCCAAAGCGAAAACAATTGAGAAATTTCTCGGAGCCGATTATCACGTAATGTCCAGCTTCGGACATATCCGCGATTTGGCCGAAAAGGGAATCGGAATTGATTTCGAAAACAATTACGAGCCTCAGTACGTCGTCTCCACCGACAAGAAAAAAACAGTTTCGGAGTTGAAAAAAGCGAGCAAAGATGCTGAAATTGTATGGCTCGCTTCCGATGAAGACCGCGAAGGAGAAGCCATTGCCTGGCATTTGTACGAAGAACTGAAACTGAAAAAAGAAAATACACGTCGCATCGTTTTTCATGAAATAACCAAAGACGCCATTCTTCATGCCATCGAAAATCCACGTGATATTGATATAAATTTGGTGGATGCACAACAAGCACGTCGGGTTTTAGATCGAATTGTGGGTTTTGAATTATCTCCGATTCTGTGGCGCAAGATTCGTCCATCACTTTCTGCCGGTCGTGTGCAGTCGGTTGCTGTTCGACTTATTGTGGAACGTGAGCGTGAAATCAATCAATTTACCGCCGAAGCTTCGTACCGTGTCAATGCTATTTTTACTTCCATTGACAAAAACGGAAATCCGGTTGAACTAAAAGCTGAATTGCAACAACGATTTGGAACGAAAGCTGAAGCTCAGGCGTTTCTCGAAAGTTGCAAAGATGCACAATTCAGTGTAGACAATATAATTACCAAACCAGCTAAAAAATCGCCGGCTCCACCTTTTACCACTTCTACATTGCAACAGGAAGCTGCCCGAAAGTTGGGTTATTCGGTGGCACAGACCATGCAAGTGGCACAAAGGCTTTATGAAGCGGGGAAAATAACCTACATGCGAACTGATTCGGTAAATCTTTCCGGACTGGCAATTGGTACTTCCAAAGCTGAAATTATCAGCATGGCTGGCGAGAAATATGTTCATACCCGTCAGTTTAGTACCAAAACCAAAGGTGCGCAGGAAGCTCACGAAGCAATTCGTCCGAGTTACATGAATGCGCACACTGTGGAAGGAACTTCGCAGGAAAAACGCTTGTATGAATTAATCTGGAAACGCACCATTGCCTCGCAAATGGCTGATGCAGAATTGGAAAAAACATCCATTTATATTAATGTTTCAAAAAGTCAGTTGCAGTTTATCGCTTCGGGCGAAGTGATTGTGTTCGATGGTTTTCTGAAAGTTTATCTGGAATCCTCGGATGATGATTCAGATGCTGAAAACGAATCGTTGTTACCCGCTATGAAAAACGGTGAAAAACTGAATGCTGATGAAATTGTGGCTCAGCAACGTTTTTCGCAAAAGCCACCACGTTATGGTGAAGCAAGTTTGGTGCGGAAACTGGAAGAATTGGGAATCGGTCGTCCTTCGACGTATGCACCGACCATTTCAACCATTCAAAACCGCTTGTATGTTGAAAAAGGTGATCGTACGGCTGAAAAACGCGAATATAATGTATTGAAATTGAAAGATGGTAAAATCACCGACAAGATAAAAGAAGAAAATACCGGAGCTGAAAAATCAAAACTTTTTCCGACTGATATTGGTACCGTCGTAAATGATTTTCTGACTGAAAATTTTCCTGAAATTTTGAACTATAATTTTACGGCGGATGTAGAAAAGGAATTCGACAGCATTGCCGATGGTGAAATTAAATGGACGAAATCGATTGATAGTTTCTACAAAAAATTTCATCCGATTGTAGAAGATACGATGAAGAATTCCGAACGCCAGGTGGGCGAACGGATTTTGGGAACTGATCCGAAAAGTGGAAGGCAACTTTCGGTGAAAATCGGAAAATACGGACCCTTGGCTCAAATCGGAACCGCTGAAGAAGAAGAAAAGCCTGTTTTTGCATCCTTGCGCAAAGAACAATCCATTGAAAGTATCACGTTGGAAGATGCACTTGAATTATTTAAACTTCCACGGCAGCTTGGTGAATTTGAAGAAAAGGTGATGACCGTTGCAATTGGACGTTTTGGACCTTATATTCGTCATGATGCCAGTTTTTATTCCTTGTCGAAAGATGATGACCCTATGGAAATTACAACAGAACGCGCCATTGAAATTATTGAAGAAAAACGTGTTGCTGAAAAGAACAGATTAATTCAGACATTGGGTGAAAATGGTGAGATTCAGGTGTTGAATGGTCGTTTTGGACCTTATTTCACCTGTAATAAAATAAATTACAAGATTTTTCCGAAAGGAACAGATCCGGCTACTCTTACTTTGGAAAAATGTCAGGAATTGATGGCTGCACAACCAGATGCCGGTGCCAAAAAGAAGGGCTTTGGGCGTAAAGCGGCAGCAAAACCAGCCAAAGCGGAGGCAAAACCAAAGACCAAAGCAAAGGCAAAGACAAAGACAAAGACAACGACAAAAAAGAAATAGCTATTAAATTGTAAACTTTTAGTCATCGAGTAACGATATACTAAAACGTTCAAAATATTGTTTAGTAGTTGATTCCAAAACTCAAAACGCAATCCTATGAAAAAGTTAGTTTTATTTTCTTTTTTTCTTGTGATAAGTACAGTTGCTTTTTCACAGGCTAAACTTTCAGTTAGCGAAGGTGAGCCGGCTTTGATATATTCATTACCTAAAACGGAATTTTGTATCGAAATAGAAACGGAAAAAACAATTCAACAACCCGGTAAGTTTTATCGATATTCAGAACGATATTTGGCAACTGCTAATGTAATAACGGAGGAAAAAACTACTTATCGCATTAAAAATATTCGTGTAAAAGCAATTGCAATTCCCGATTCAACACGAACTTATAGTTTTATTCCATCAAAAAATTCACAGAATTCACATCTGACTGTAAATTCACAAGGTTTACTTTGTGGTATTAACGTGAGTTGTGCTCCAAAACCTGCACCTGAAACTTGTAATTCAGTTTCTGCTCCGGAAATTCCGAAACAATTGGATTTACTTCCTTTAGGAGAAGAATACATGATGGCAGGTTCTGAGGCAAAATTAGCAGAAGGTGCAGCCAAGCAGATTTACCGAATTCGTGATAGCCGTTTGAGTTTGCTCACGGCTGATGTGGATCATATGCCTGCTGATGGCGCTTCAATGACAGCGATGCTCGATGGACTGAACAAATTGGAAAAGCAACTGACCGAACTTTTCATCGGTAAAACGAATGCTGAAACGACAACTCAGACAATTTGCATTGTTCCTGATAAAGCAGTTTCCAATAACGTTTTATTCCGATTTTCGGCTTTACGTGGGGTGGTTGCTTCCGACGATTTAAGCGGTGCCCCGTATTTTTATAACTTGACTCCTCAAAAATTACCAATAGTTTATGCTAATTCCAAATCTAAAAAAGAGGATGCAAATCTGTTTTATGTACTTCCGATTCCAACACAACTGAGTATTGTTGACGGAATGAAAACGATTTTTACAGATCAATATTTTGTGCCTCAGTTTGGGATTACGGTTCCAGTTTCGGAAGAACTGCTTAAACAACCCAAAATCAAAGTTCAGATTGACCCGGAAACCGGACGATTACTGTCTATTGAATAAAAATAAACGTTCAATTCATAATAAAAAGCATTGCCTCCTCGAAGCAGTGCTTTTTTTATGTCCATTTTGGGTTATTTAGGTCAATTTATCTACTTTAAATGCTGAAAAATCCACATTGATCTGATGAAAGATATTTATTTTTGTAATTAATTATTAATCATTTAAATCACATAAAATATGAAAAAGAACATTTACTTTTTAATTCTTGTCTCCTTGTTTGGTTTCAATCATTCATTCGGACAAGCGGGTAAAAATGCAGCAAAGATGAAGGCAATCACGCCTTTAATCGATGTTTGGGATTTTGGTGCAGAACAGTTGGATAATACTGTTTATAATAATATGTTGACTGTTAGTGTTATTAATGGTTGGTATCCAGGTACAATAACACCCGGCTCTGCTTCCACCTCAAATGTTTTTCCAAGTAGTTTTACTTCTGGAATTTTAAGTTGGACTGGTGGAGCAAATGACCGACTCAGAACTACAAATACAGCAGTTACACGTTATGATACTAATATTGCTAGTGTAGTCGGTTATACCGGTCGGTTGTATCAAAATGGCTCGGGAACTACCACACCCACAAGATTTTTTACAATAAGTCTGACTGAAGATGATGAACTTACTCTTGTCACTAAAACGGATGCAACCGGGACAATGAATTTTGTAAATGCTGCAACTCCTGCAACCGGGCAAGCAGATGTTATTTCAATGACTGCCGATTTGGTTACTTTAAAATTTGTTGCCAAGACTACGGGAAATTATAAAATATATGATTCGTCAGGTAAGCCAAGTTATTTTCGTATTTACAGAAAAGCTGCAACTTACAAAACAATTACAGGAACAGTTGATATTACTCAGGGAGCTGATATTCCAGCCGGTTATGGAGTTGTATTCACGAACGCTGCCGGAAAAACCTGGACTGCAACTGCTGCCACAGATAATACATATAGTGTAAATTTGCCTTCAGGATATGCCTATACGCTTAGTCTGGCAAATGCAAACGGATATATTATCTCAACAACAAAAACTATTGATGTTAACGATGCTACAGGCACTTTTGATTTAGGTATAAAAAAAGTAGAACTACATACTTTAAGTGGTACAATTACCGGACTTGGAACTTCACTTTCAAAACTGACCTTGAATTTTACACCTTCAGTTAGTTCGCCTTTTATTCCAATGCCGGTTATTAATACGTCAACTGGAGCTTATTCTGTTCAGCTGGAAGCAAATTATACCTATACAATTTCAGCATTGGGTGTGAATGACTTTTCAATTCCCGATAATACGATTTTAATGCCACAGTCGGATGCTACTAAAGATATTGCTTTTACTGCTAAACCCGTTTATGCAATAACCGTTAATACTCCCGATTTAAATTCAACCCAGTTGGCAAAGTTGACTTTGACATTTACCAATCTGAATGAAGCCGGATATTCATACACTTTTGCCCCGGCGAGCAGCATTTCGTTGCGTGATGGAACTTACTCGGTCGCGGTGTCCGGTTTGGATGAATATCCAATCCAATTGAGCCTGACTTCCAATCTAAAAGTGAATGGTGCAGCTGTTTCTAAGACATTGTCATTTAATCCGGCAATGAATTGGCCATTTGACGATACCACCATTTCAACTACAACAACGGCTTATTACAGAGGCATGATAATCACAGGAACTGCAAATACAGAAACAGGGAAAACCCATTTAGTCCTTAAAAGTACCGGAGCAACTGTTCAAGTGCCAGTAAATCCTGGTCAAAAAGTAATTGTTACTTATTATTATTCTGCTAATTTTACGATTGAAGGTGGTGCAGCAATTGTAACAACAAGTAACAGTACTTCTTTATTTGAATCAAAAGAATACGTTTATACCGGCTCAACAGCAGGTTTTGTTACTATCGCTAATGTAAATACAACAGCAACTTATCTTTCTGATGTAACTGTTGTTAACGTAGTGCCTTTTTCAACCACAGTAACAGTTGGAGTGGATAAAGCATTTCAAACCATCAATGATGCTTTAACGGCAGTTAGAGCAATGGCTCGCCCGAACAAGGAACGTGTCAAAATAATGATTGATCCGGGGAATTATGAAGAAATGCTGGCAATTGATGTCGATAGTATTTCGCTTATCAATGCTTCAGCAATGCCGAGTATTGCTCTGACAAATCAGGGAGTAAATATTGATGCCAATGCAGTTCGTATCACTGGATATTATGGTCATGGATATAATTATTTCAGTATGGCTTCCAATCAAAAATGGAGTGCCGATGCATTGCGTGTAAATAAGGAAAACGGGTATACAAACTATAACAATGCAGGTGCTGGAACTACAAATAATTCATATTGGAATGCAACTGTAATAGTTTCGGCAGCAGGTTTTCAAGCTTCAAATATTATTTTTGAAAACTCGTATAATCAATACATTTCTCTGAAAGAATCTCAGGATGTTGTTCAGGAGTGGACTTCAGGTGGAAAGGGAACTCGTCCGACAACCTTAGGAAGTGTGGCTGTTCAGAACAAGAGTTTTGTGGAAAGAGCTGCTGCTATCGCTTATACTAAAAGCGGTGATAAGAGTGTTTTGAATAATTGTCGAATTGTGGGACGTCAAGATTCATTTTTTGGTGATCAGGGAGCACGTGTGGTAGCCTATAAAGGTTCGTTGATGGGTGGAACTGATTATATTTTTGGTGGTATGACTTTGGTGGCTTATAAAAGTGATCTGGCTTTGAATACCAGTGAAGTTAACACTGATATTGCCTATATCACTGCACCACAACAGACTACTGCACGCGGTTATCTGATGTATATTTGTAAAGTGACATCAGCACAACCCGGAACAGAAACGGCTTCAACTTATCTATCTAAACCTGGTGAATTTGGTCGTCCTTGGGATGCTGCAACAGGCGAAGCTGTATTTTACAATACCACTATCGAAGCAACTAATAATCCATCTTTCTCAGGAAAATCATTGATTGCACCCGAAGGTTGGTTGAACACTTTGAGCGGCACTTCTCCTAAATGTTATGAATACGGAACCATTGAATTGTCGGGTGAAAACAACAGGGCTAGTCGTGCCAGTTGGTCTACAATTTTGACAACGCCAGTATTGACTGATGCCACAGAAATAACGACTTTCAATTTCACCAAAGGAACAGATGGTTGGGATCCAATTCCGGCTCTGATTACTACAGATCCAACTACCAGATTATCCAACAAACCGGTATCAATATCTGTGAATGTATTCGGAAAAGATAACAAGATCATGGTTTCGAATGTAAATTCGGACACGAGTATTAATATTTACTCGATTGACGGTTCGTTGCTAAAATCTGTCAATACAAAATCAGATACAAATATCGTAATGAATAAAGGATTGTGGATTGTGAATATAATAAGTGCAGAAGGGAATAAAGTAGTGAAAGTTTTGACTCACTAATCATTTATTTTAATTTTAAAAAAGAGATTGTTCTGTTAGAATAATCTCTTTTTTGTTAGAAATATACTGATTAGGATAAGGTGAGTAAGTTTCTAAAATGATTGAATTTGATATTGATTAGAACCGCTTCTTAACCAACACTTTCAACCCATCCGGCACAATTTTAATGTGGATTTCTTTACCTTCTTCATACGGTTCGCCATCGTAGTGAAAAGGTCCGGATTCTTCACGAATCAATGTAATTTCATCGGATTGAAGCGTGGTCATAAATAAATCCTTGTCGATGGTTTTGGCAAACAGATTGAGTGCCAGCGTAGGAATAGCGATTACAGGGAAGTTACTCATGATGGAAATGTCGAGTTTACCATCCTGAACACTGGCTTGTGGCGCAATATAGGCATTATTTCCCCATTGCGAAGCGTTGGCAAAAGTCAGGACAAAAGCTTTGACATTCAAATCGATTTCATTACCCAGAATATGATAGTTTAGAGATTTGTAGCTGAAATAGCCAGTAATAATTTTCTCAATGTACGACATAATACCCCGCTTTTTTCCTTTGGCAAATTCTGTGCTTACATACGCATCAAACCCGGTTCCACAGGTACAAAAGAACGGTCTTTCATTAACGATCCCATAATCTATCAAAATAGTTTCGGCATGATTCAAATGCTCGATTGCTTTCGAAACGTTCATTGGGATATTCAGATGACGTGCCAATCCGTTACCCGAACCGATGGGAATGATGCCCAGACTGCAATCGGTATCAATCAATGCTTGTGCCACTTCGTTTACGGTGCCATCGCCTCCGACAGCAACAACTGCATCAAATTTCTTCTCAACATAACTTTTTGCAAGTTCAGTTCCATGTCCGCGGTATTCGGTAAAAATCATTTCGGGCTCATAAAATCGTGCATCCAGATCATTCTGAATCAATTCGGTAAGTTCTTCTTTCTTGCTGACTCCCGAAATTGGATTGATTATGAAGGCGATTTTCTTTCTCATTGATGATTTTGGTTATTCCTGAAAAATGCGTTTGCGAAAATACAAATAATTTGTTGATAAATAAGCTATTTTGTTTAGTTAAACAACTCATGTCAATTCAATGTTGTATATTTGCAGAAAGAAGTGG
Source organism: Bacteroidales bacterium (assembly GCA_038244215.1). Taxonomy (GTDB): domain Bacteria; phylum Bacteroidota; class Bacteroidia; order Bacteroidales; family Paludibacteraceae; genus Paludibacter. Next base: position 6,580 of record JBBRTR010000053.1, on the reverse strand, counting down.
AAAGTCTGTAAAGTTTGAAAGTTCATAAAGTTTGTAAAGTTCATAAAGTTTATAAAGTTCATAAAGTTCATAAAGTAAAGAGAACTTTCAAACCATCAAACCATCAAACCTTTCAAACAATCAAACCCTTCAAACTTTTCAAACTTTTCAAACCATCAAACTCTTCAAACCTTTCAAACTTTATAAACTAAATTCTTATGTCCAAGAAAAGAAGAAATTCCGGTCCGAGTACCAAAATGAATAAAAAAGAATTGGTACGCAATATTATCAACGTGTTTAATGAAAACATGGAGAAGACTTTCAACTACAAACAAATATCTACCTTGTTGGATATTAAATCGGAATCTCAACGGATTTTTATTAATCAATTGCTTTATGAATTGTTGGAAGAAGATTTTCTTGTAGAGATTTCAAGAGGAAAATTCAAAGTCAATTCACGTGGTGGATATATCGAAGGAGTGATTGAACGTCATGGTGTGAAAACCTTTCTACAGCCTGCTGATGGTGGTGAGCCCGTATTTATTCCCGAACGCAAAACGAATCATGCTTTGTTGAATGATAAAGTGAAAGTATTCCTTTATGCAAGTCGGAAGGGGCAACAACCCGAAGGAGAAGTGGTAGAAATCATAAAACGAACTCAGGATACTTTTGTCGGAATTTTGGATGTTTCCGAAAATTATGCTTTTCTTACCTTGGATAACCGCATTATGACCAATGATATTTTTATTCCGAAAAATAAACTGAATGGTGGAAAATCGGGACAAAAAGCTGTTGTTAAGTTGTTGGCATGGGAACCAAATGCAAAAAATCCGATAGGTGAAGTAATCGATGTTTTGGGTGATGTAGGCGATAATAATACTGAAATGCATGCTATTTTGGTGGAATTCGGTTTGCCCTATAAATATCCGGCTGATGTGGAAGCTGCGGCCGATAAAATTGCTGCCGGTATCACTCCTGATGAGGTTTCTAAACGAACCGACATGCGAAACGTGGTGACTTTTACCGTCGATCCGCGTGATGCGAAGGATTTTGACGATGCACTTTCGATACGAAAACTGGATAACGGACTTTGGGAAGTTGGGGTTCATATTGCCGATGTGACGCATTATGTCCGTCCTGAAAGTATTATTGAGCAAGAAGCGCAAGAACGCGCCACTTCGGTGTATCTGGTTGATCGGACCATTCCGATGCTTCCCGAACATTTGTCGAACGGCATTTGCTCTCTTCGTCCGAATGAAGACAAACTGACTTATTCGGTAATTTTCAAAATGAATGATAATGCCGAAGTACAGCATTACGATATTGCCAAAACGGTAACATGCAGCAATCGTCGTTTTACTTACGAGGAAGCACAAACCGTGATTGAAACCGGCGATGGCGATTATAAAAATGAAATAGTGACATTGGATAGGTTGGCGAAAATTCTTCGTCAGAAACGCTTTGATGATGGTGCCATTGCTTTCGATAGGGTGGAAGTGCGTTTCGAAATTGACGACAAAGGAAAACCGACTTCAGTATTTTTCAAGGAACAAAAAGATGCCAACAAGATGATTGAAGAATTTATGTTGCTGGCAAACAAAACGGTTGCAACCCATATTGGCCGACCCGGAAAAGGCCAAAAAGCGAAGACTTTCGTGTATCGAATTCATGATGTGCCGAATCCTGACAAGCTGAATAATTTTGCAGCATTTATCAAACGTTTTGGTTATAATCTGAAAACTTCAGGAAAACAAACAGCCATTTCTGGTTCAATTAATCACTTGCTGGATGAAGTTCAGGGGAAAAAAGAACAAAACCTGATTGAAACATTGGCGATCCGTTCTATGGCAAAAGCTATTTATTCTACAGCTAATATGGGACATTACGGGTTGGCATTCGACTTTTACACACATTTCACCTCACCAATTCGTCGTTATCCCGATATGATGGTTCACCGCTTGCTCGAACAATATGCAAATGGAGGCAAAAGTGTAAGTGCTTCGGAATATGAAGACTATTGCCAGCACAGTAGCGACATGGAGCAATTGGCTTCGAATGCCGAGCGTGCCTCAATAAAATATAAACAAGTCGAATTTATGTCAGATAAGATTGGACAGACTTTCGATGGCGTTATTTCGGGCGTTACCGAATGGGGAATCTACGTCGAGTTGATTGAGAACAAATGCGAAGGTATGATTCCAATTCGTGATTTGGATGATGATTTCTATACTTTTGATGATAAAAATTATTGTCTGGTTGGGCGTCGTTATCACAAAAAATATCAGTTGGGCGATGAACTGACCGTGAAAGTTGCCAAAGCAAATCTGACCAAAAAACAACTTGATTTTGTGTTGGCTTAAAAACAAATACCGCAATTGATTATCTTTGCATCTTATTTCAAAAAAAATATGGAAGAAACTGTTCTGAACGAAGCAAAAAAGGAGTATAATAAGGAAATGCACACCTGCGAACATATTCTGAATCAGACAATGGTTCGTATGTTTGGTTGTGGTCGTTCCATGAATGCGCATATTGAGAAAAAGAAATCAAAATGTGATTATCTTCTTCCCGAAGCACCAACAGAATCCCAAATTCTGGAGCTTACAAATAAGGTCAACGAAGTTATTGAAAATCATTTGCCGGTAACTATTGATTTTTTAAAACGGGAAGAAGCAGCTCAATTGGTTGACTTATCCAAGCTGCCTGCTGATGCAACCGAAACATTGCGTATTATTCGGGTTGGTGAATATGATGCTTGTGCCTGTATCGGTCAACACGTTGAAAATACTTCCGAAATAGGAAAATTTGAGATTATAAGTCACGATTTTGAGAATGGTCGTTGGAGGGTTCGGTTCAAATTGGTATGAAATTAGAAAGAATAAGTTGACAGATTAATGGCAAAACAACCGAAAATTAAATCCGATAAAAAAAATAATTCTAACTCAAAAGCCCCCTTTAGGGGGTTTGGGGGCAGATTGTTGAAGTTTTTACATAATTTACTACTGCTTTTTATCATAATTAGTATCAGTTTGGTGGTTATTGATCGCTTTGTTCCGGTTTATTTTACACCTTTGATGGTAATACGTTCCGTGGAATCGATTTTTAATGGAAAATCACCAAAAATAAGTAAAGATTGGGTGTCAATTGATGAAATTTCACCCAATATGGTGCAGGCGGTTGTGGCATCGGAGGACAATTTATTTCTCACCCATCACGGTTTTTCGTTCGACGCAATTTCCAAAGCCATTGACCATAATCAGAAAGGAAAACGTATTCGCGGTGGAAGTACCATTTCGCAACAAACAGCCAAAAATGTTTTTCTTTTTCCCCAACGCTCCTATATTCGCAAAGGATTGGAAGCCTATTTTACAGTACTAATGGAGTTGATTTGGAACAAGGAACGCATCATGGAGGTTTATTTAAATGTAATTGAAATGGGCGATGGAATTTACGGAGTTGAAGCGGCTTCACTTGAGTATTTTGGGATTCATGCATCTCAACTTTCAAAAGCACAGGCGGCAGCTATTGCGGCATGTTTACCTAATCCAAGACGTTTTCATGCAAATCGCCCTTCCGGTTATATCCAACGTCGCGAAGCTAAAATAATGAATATAATGAGTAAAATCGGCGTAGTAAATTTTGATAAATCATCCAGTCCTGCAAAGAAAACCCATAAACATAGAAGAAAATGAATAAAGAAATACAATATGTTGATTGGGAATTAACTGAATACAATGAAGCCTGGGCTAAACAGGAAACTCTTTTTAATGTTACAATCGAGAAGAAGTTGCAAAATTCTCCGACAGAGAATTTTCTTGTTTTTTGCGAACATCCACATGTTTATACGCTTGGAAAAAGCGGTGATGAACATAATTTATTATTGAATTATATTCAGCTTCAAGCAAAAGATGCACAATTTGTTCGCACAAACCGGGGTGGAGATATTACCTATCACGGGCCCGGTCAGGTGGTGGGCTATCCAATTTTCGATTTGGCCAATTTCAATATTGGTCTTAAACAATATATTCACAAACTTGAAGAGGCCATTATTCAAACTTTGGCAATTTATAATATCAAATCAGATCGTTTGGACGGTGCAACTGGTGTCTGGCTCGATGTTGGAAAGCCGGGTTGCCGGAAAATTTGTGCTATCGGTGTACGAAGTTCTCATTTTGTAACCATGCATGGTTTTGCTTTAAATGTAAATACCGACCTGACGTATTTCAATCACATCAATCCTTGTGGGTTTGTAGATAAAGGAGTTACATCCTTGGAAAAAGAACTTTGTGCTAAAGTGGATATGACTGAACTTAAAAAGTGTTTAAGAAAGGAAATCACAGATGTTTTCAGTAAAGATGTATAATGTAAAAGGTTTTTTGTAAAAAAGTTCACCGATTGATTTAAATTTAATTGGTGATTTTTTTTATTAAGTTAGTTGAACAACAAAAAGGGATCTAGTGTTTACAGTTCAGTTTTAAAATGGAATAATAGAATCAAGTGAAATACAAATATAGTTTATTTAAAAAACAAGTTGAATCAGTCGTTAAAGTTGCTGATAATGTTTACGTTCTTTCTTTTTTGCGTGATTTTAATTTCAGAGCAGGTCAAATAATTGCACTTGATTTGGAAGAAGCCGGAGAGCCACGAATGTATAACATCGCCAGTGGTGAAAATGAAAAGTACATTGAAATTCTCTTTGACGAAAAAGACGATGGACGGCTCACTCCACCACTTTCCATACTCCAACATGGAGATATTATTTATGTTTCCGAACCTTTTGGAAATTTTCAGTGTGGTAATGAAAACGCATGGTGGATCGCAGCTGGTACGGGCGTTTCTCCTTTTGCTTCCATGGCCCGTTCCGGTTTGGCAACAAATAAAGAGCTAATTCATGGTGGAAGATTGGCTGAAAATTTTTATTTCAGCGATTTTTTTGAAAAGGAAATGAATTCGAAATACATACGTTGTAGTTCAATTCAGAAAAGTCCTGAGTTTTTTAATGGTCGGTTGACACTTTGGCTTCAAAATCAACAAAATTTACCTGTTGATTATTTGTTTTATCTGTGTGGAAGTGCTGAAATGGTGGTTCAAGTTCGTGATATTTTAATCTCAAAAGGGATTCCTTTTCAACATATTATTTCTGAAACATATTTTTGATACTAAAAAATGTCAAAATCCTGATTTTATGAATAATAAAATAAACATATTCGGTCTGACTCCTGAAAAATTGAAAGATTTGGTCACAAATATTGGATTACCTTCCTTCACAGCAGTTCAATTGACTGAATGGTTGTATCAGAAGCGGATTACATCCTTTTCGGATATGACAAATCTTTCGATGCAAAGCCGTGAAAAGTTGGAAAGTGAATATTGTATTAAGTTGGATGCTCCGGTAAAAGTCCAGATTTCCATTGATGGCACAAAAAAATATCTCTTTGCCACCCAAATGGGAAAATTTATTGAAACTGCTTATATTCCTGAACCCGAACGAGCTACACTTTGTGTCTCTACACAGGTAGGTTGTAAAATGGGTTGCCTTTTTTGTATGACAGGAAAACAAGGATTTCAGGGGAATTTGTCTTCAGGTGATATTTTGAACCAGATGCAATCACTACCCGAATTTGAAAAACTTACAAATATAGTCTATATGGGAATGGGCGAACCCATGGATAATGTGGATGCAGTGCTGGATAGTATAGAAATTATGACTTCCGAAAAAGGCTATGGCTGGAGTCCGAAAAGAATAACGGTTTCAACTATCGGCATTATACCTGCCATGATTACCTTTCTGGATAAATGTCAGGCTCATTTAGCGGTAAGTTTGCATTCTCCCTTTGATGAGGAACGACGCGAACTTATGCCCATTCAAAGTGTCTATCCCATTTCGGAAGTGATTCGGGAAATTAAAAAGTGGGAGTTGGGTCATCAGCGACGAATTTCTTTTGAATATATAATGTTCAAAGGAGTAAATGATACTCCGCGGCATGCTAATGAGTTAGTTCGAATACTGAACGGAATAAAATGCCGCATTAACCTGATTCGTTTTCATCCTATTCCCGATACACCACTCGAAGGCACACCGCTTGAGGGCATCGTGGAATTCCAGAACCTTCTCAAAGCAAAAGGCCTCATTGTAACTATTCGGGCTTCTCGTGGCCAGGATATTTTTGCTGCTTGTGGTCTTCTTTCTACTAAAGAACTCGTTCGGAAACAAGCTAAAAGTGATTTTTAAAACACTTTGTTTTTATTTTATTGAAAAATACATCCGCTTTATTTCTGAATAATTTGAAAGTTTTGTGAAATTACGACTGCAATTTCTTCTTTAAATGATGAGTTTCTTGAATAATATTTATGTTTGAGAAAAATATTCAAAATTATTTTCTTCTATAAAGTTGTTTTTTTTCAGGCGTTTAAGTCGAAAAACATGTTTTACAGCAGAATTATTTCCCAAAGTTATTTGGTTTATAATAAAAAAGCGTGTACTTTTGCACCCGCTTTGAAGAAATGCAGGGAGCTGTCAGGAAGCAAAAATCGAGTAAAAAGTTTTTTTGATTAAATATCGAAAAAGATTTGGATAGAATCAAAAAAATGCATTATCTTT
>JBBRTR010000052.1:0-18248 GCA_038244215.1 Bacteroidales bacterium | reverse complement strand
TAAAAAGAACTCCTGTCCGGTGTTGTTTACATAATAATCAATCTCTTTAAGCACTTCAGGTCGGTGTTCAGAAGCAATAATCGGATAGTGTTTTAACATCAACGCACGTACAGCTTTACCGAGTTCCAGCATTGCCGGACGATATAAGTTGCTGTAGAATAGTTCAATCTGCAACGTTGGTTGAGGATTGTCATTTTTTACCCGACAGAAATATTCAAAATTATCATCGAACCATTCTTCAAATTCAGAGAGTTCAAAATCTTCTTCGTCGTCATCTTCAAACATAAATTTTCGGTTTACAGAATTTTACAATACAAGGTAGAAAAAGTGTATAACTTTGGATAAGTTAGAAACGATCTCTACGGATATACAAAAATAAAAAAAAATCTTCAAAGGTCTTTATCTTAACGTGTTTTTTTTAAAAGTAAGTCGCGTAAATTAATTTATACTATTCCTCGGTTATAAAAAATAAGAGTAAAGTGATTTACAAGTCGCTTCCAAAGTTTCTGATTGATAAAAGACTGAAAGAGAACTTGAAATTCGTGAAGTTTGAACGTAAAAAAATGATATTAATATTCAATGTCTTATAATCATTGAAGAATTAAGACTAAGCATTCTGTATAAAAACAGAAGAATAAACGATTTTAATTATCTTTGTAGAAAAAATAACCAATTATGATAAAAAAAGGAGATACCGTGCGTTTTCTAAATGCAGTAGGTGGTGGAAAAGTAGTTCGCGTGGATGAAAGCAAAAAAATGCTGTATGTAGAAGATGAGGATGGATTTGAAATTCCCATTTTGGAACGAGAATGCTTGATGGTGGGCGTTGTAAATAAAGAAACGAATTTTCCGGTAAAAGATTTTAAAACAAAACCAGTACAGCGTGATATGCAGACTATTCTAACTCCTCAGAGTGAGGAAGTGGAAATGAAGTCCGAGCCAATTATTGAAACTCCCGAAGGTGAAAATCTGAAAGCTTTGCTGGCATTTTTTCCTGTCGATATTAAACAATTGCAAACCACTTCGTACGAATGTTATCTGGTAAACGACAGTAATTATTACTTGTATTACAATGTGATAAACGGCGAAAATGAAAGTTGGAAAAGCGTGGCCAACGGCATTATCGAGCCGAACATGCAGGAATTATTAGCTGAAATTACAAAAGAAGATTTAAGTGCTTGGGAAAAGCTGAGAATTCAGATTTTGCCGTTTAAACAAGGAAAAAACTATACTCCACAGGCAGTGATTGATGTAAGTCTGAAATTAAACGCGGTAAAATTCTATAAACTCCACAGTTTCACATCATCTGATTATTTTGATGAACTTGCCATGCTGGTAGACATCACTTCCGAAAAGGAAAAAGAAGTTGAGAATCAGAAACTGACTGATATTTCACCCGAAGAAATCAAACAGGCCATGTTTCAAAAAGAAGAAACCGGTCGTCCCCGTATTATTAAACGTCAGCAACAGCCCGAAGTAATCGAAGTAGATTTGCATATCAATGAGCTGGTTGACACCACATCAGGTATGAGTAATGGCGATATGCTTCAATTGCAATTGGATAAGTTTCACGCTATAATTGCCGAAAATAAAAACCGGAAAGGTCAAAAAATCGTTTTCATTCATGGAAAAGGTGAAGGTGTTTTACGCAATGAAATTGAAAAACTACTCAAAACCCAATACAAAACCTATTATTTTCAGGATGCATCGTTTCGTGAATACGGATTTGGTGCAACTATGGTTACGATAAAATAGATAACCGAAAATAGAACCAAAATATTAGCAGATTGTCATTTAAAATAATTTTGCAACAGTTGTTATACACAAGCAACTTGTAAAAAACTGCGTTATTATGCCATTTAAATTCAAATTCAGTATTATATTATTCAGTGTCTTTCTCATTACACTTTTTGTGTCGTGCAAAAACGATGAACCTCAGACTTCGTCGGCATATATCACGAAAGTTTTCGAATATGTTTATGCGCCGGGACAAAACTCAGAACAAGCACAATTATCTGATACCCTAAATTTTATTGGAAAACCTACAACAGGGAAAAGTTGGATTTATCTGGGCGGTTTTGGTGGCTACATTATTGCGGGTTTCGACCACAATGTGCAAAATGGTGAAGGAACTGATTTTGAGGTTTATGCTTTGCCCGGTTCTTCACCTGAACCTGCCGTGGTGTATGTGATGCAGGACACAAACGGTGATGGTAAACCCAACGAAACCTGGTACGAACTGAAAGGAAATCAATTCGAGAATTCGAAACGAAATTACTGGGCGAGATACTTTAAAGCTACTGCTGATTCAGCCAATATAAAATGGAAAGACTCTGAAGGAAAAACCGGTGAATTAATATCCGTTTTTGGATCTAATTATTCTGCGGGTTGGTGGTGGTCGGCAACGACGACTGACAGTATTACTTTTTACGGTACCCGATTACCGGATTCGTACGATAATAAATCAACATCTACGACTGAATTTTGGACTGTTCCACACGATCGATTTACCTTTGGTTATGCTGAAAACATGTATGGAACTGACTATGAAACCACTGACGGAGGCAATAAACTAGATATTTCGAATGCGGTTGATTCACTTGGAAAGGCTGTGAATCTCACAGATATTCGCTTTATTAAAATTCAGACAGGCGTTTTCCAGCAAGCCGGCTGGCTCAATGAAGTTTCATCCGAAATTCGGGGTGCGAAAGATCTGAGAAAATAAGTTTTTATTTATTTCCCCGTAATTATCCGCTTTACTTCATTCAGTTTATTCAAGGCTTCTACCGGAGTCAGGTTGTTAATATCCAGATTTTTGATTTCATCACGGATTTGTTCCAAAACCGGATCATCGAGTTGGAAGAAACTAAGTTGATAACCTTCGCGTTGTTGGGCAATTTCACCAACCGGTTTCGAAACTCCGGTCTGTCGATTATCAGTTTCAAGTTGTTTCAGAATTTGTTCTGAGCGTTTCACGATGCTTTGGGGCATTCCTGCCATTTTTGCCACATGAATCCCAAAACTATGTTCACTTCCACCCCGAACCAATTTACGAAGAAAAATCACTTTTTTATCTATTTCTTTCACCGAAACATTGTAGTTCTTAATACGGTGGAACGATTTTTCCATTTCATTTAACTCATGATAATGCGTTGCAAAAAGCGTTTTGGCTTTGTAAGTTCCATGTTCGTGAATATATTCCACAATCGCCCATGCGATGGAAATTCCATCGTATGTGCTAGTTCCGCGACCCAATTCGTCAAAAAGAACAAGGCTTCGATTCGAAAGATTATTCAAAATACTGGCAGCTTCGTTCATTTCCACCATGAAAGTGGATTCGCCCAGCGAAATATTATCACTTGCACCCACTCTTGTAAAAATTTTATCAACGACTCCGATTGAGGCACTTTCAACCGGCACAAAGCAACCGATTTGAGCCATTAGCGTGATGATTGCAGTTTGACGCAGCAAAGCAGATTTCCCAGACATATTCGGACCGGTAATGATGATAATCTGCTGTGAATCATTATCCAGATACACATCATTGGCAATGTAACTTTCGCCAATCGGTAATTGCTTTTCAATAACCGGATGACGGCCTTGTTTTATATCCAGCACGTCGGTATCGGTAATTTCAGGACGAACATATTTATTTTCTGCCGAAACTTTGGTAAACGACAACAAACAATCAAGTTGAGCAATCAGATTGGAATCCAGCTGAATAGCCGTAATATAATCTACCAAACTTACTACCAGTTCATTGAATAAACGCGTTTCGATGGCAAGAATTTTCTCTTCTGCACCCAGAATTTTTTCTTCGTAAATCTTTAATTCCTGCGTAATATAGCGTTCGGCATTTACCAAAGTCTGTTTGCGAATCCAGGTTTCAGGCACTTTGTCTTTGTGCATATTGCGCACTTCGATATAATAACCGAATACATTATTGAAACTGATTTTTAAGCTTGGGATTCCGGTTTCATGACTTTCACGTTCCTGAATTTTTTGTAGAAAATCCTTGCCTGAATAAGCCAGTTCACGTAATTCATCCAAATCGGCATCGATTCCGGGTTTGATAATACTTCCACGATTGACCATAGCCGGTGGATCATTGGAAATTTCCTTTTCAATCTTGTCAGAAATCACCGCACAAGCATTCAGTTGGTCGGCAATTTTCTTTAAAGTAAGATTATCACTTTCAGAACAAGCCTGTTTTATCGGTTCAATGGCTTTCAAAGCTACTTTCAGTTGAACTACTTCCCGAGGATTAATTCTTTCGACTGCCACTTTGGAAATTATTCGTTCCAAATCACCAATTAAAGAAATATTTTGTTCTAACAGCGTTCTTAAATCCGGATTTTTGAAAAAATGTTCAACCACACTTAAACGTTCGTTGATTGGTTTCACATCTTTCAGTGGAAAAGCCAGCCAACGTTTCAACATACGTGCACCCATCGGGCTGATGGTTTTATCAATCACGTCCAAAAGCGTTTTTGCTCCTTCGTTAATAGAACCATAAAGTTCCAGATTTCGAACGGTAAAGCGGTCGAGCCAAACGTAACGTTCTTCCTCGATGCGCGAAAGTTGCGTGATGTGTCCTGTTTGCTGGTGATGTGTTTGATCCAGATAATGCATAATGGCTCCAGCTGCCACTACTCCGTTTAGCAAATTATCAACTCCAAATCCTTTCAGGTTCTTGGTTTCGAAATGTTTAAGTAGTCTTTCATTTGCCGAATCAGGATTAAAAGCCCAGTCTTCGAGCGCGTACGTAAAGAACTTTGTGCCAAACATTTCTTCAAAATCCCTGCGTTTACTTCTGTCGAAAAGAACTTCTTTCGGTCCAAAACTATTCAGCAATTTATCAACATATTCTACAGTTCCTTCGGCTACCAAAAACTCACCGGTAGAAATATCAAGAAATGCGACGCCAATTTTATTTTTGTTGATATAAACGCTTGCCAGAAAAGTATTTTCCCTGTGATTCAGCGTGGTATCGCTGTATGAAACGCCGGGAGTAACCAATTCAGTCACACCACGTTTTACAATCTTTTTGGTTAGTTTTGGATCTTCGAGTTGATCGCAAATAGCTACACGCCTACCTGCCCGAACCAATTTTGGCAAATAAGTATCGAGTGCATGATGCGGAAATCCTGCCAGTTCGATTGTTTTACCAGAACCGTTAGCACGTTTGGTAAGTGTTATTCCTAATATTTGAGATGCCTGAATGGCATCAGTAGAAAAAGTTTCGTAGAAATCGCCACAACGGAAAAGCAAAATTGCATCGGGATGCTTTGCTTTTATATCGTTGAATTGCTTCATCATCGGGGTTTCTACTATCTCGGAGGCCATTTTATATTAATATTTACCCCTAACCCCTAGAGGGGAATAGGTTAGTTTTGTTAAGTATGTTATTTAAATATTTATTAACTTTCAAAAAATCGTTTAGTTTTTGAAAATAAGCAATTTCTTGCTTTATTCCGCTTTAAAGGTTAGGGGTCATCTTAAACAATCCGTTTATTGCATCCGTCATTCGTGACCAGGAATATTTTTGTTTTTCGATTTTTATATTTTCAATAAATTCTTCTGAACGATTGTTGCTGTAAAAATCAACAAGCGCATCGGCAATTTGTTTTGGTTCAACTTCTACAACGTAACCCACTTTTCCATTCGGAACAATTTCAGCAAGACCGCCAACATTCGTTACCAGCATTGGTTTCTCAAAATGATAAGCTATCTGGCTTACCCCACTTTGAGTAGCTGTTCTATATGGTTGTGCAACCAAATCAGCTACACTGAAATAACTCCGCACTTCTTTGTCGGGAATAAATTTAGTTCTTAGCTCCACTTTATCAACCAATCCTAGCCTGATAATCTGCTGCAAATAGGTATCGGGACTTTCATAAAATTCACCTGCAATAATCAGTTTTACAGGGAATTCACGTAAACGTTCATCCGCAAACGCCTCGAGTAACAAATCTAATCCTTTATATTGGCGGATAAAACCAAAAAATAAAATATAATTTTCCTGTTCATGCAGTCCTAGTTTAATAGCTGCATCTTTTTTTGTCATCAAATCACCGTAATGATCGTAAATAGGGTGAGGAGAAACCTTTTTTGGTTTTTTTTCTTCATCAAAATGATTAATATCCGCCACAACCGATTCGGCCATAGCCACAAAACCGTCCATCGATTTTACAAAATATTTGGGGAATAACTTGTCCAGAATTGTCGGCTCGTGTGGTATCATATTGTGAATCAATCCAACCATCCTGGTTTTTGGTGATCGGGCAAATCGTGCAATAGTTCCGAAACACGGAGCGATAAAAGCCATCCAATAACAAAAAATAACCAAATCGGGCGATTTCTCTTTTATTTTCTTTCCTACTTTTATCCACGTAACAGGATTCATTGAATTGATTTCCCGCGAAATTTTCAAATTGGCTGGAGCAAATTCAGTAGAGTATTGAGTTTTTCCAGGAAACAAAAAAGCCGGATATTGAAGTGTAAATGTAATGATTTCCACGTCATTTCCTTGTTTTACATATTCGTTAGCCAACCTTTCGTTGTAGGCAGCCAGACCGCCACGGTACGGGAATGCAGTTCCGACAATTATTATTTTCATAAATTTACTTTTAATGTTAACCGTGAAAACAAGATATAAATCAGTTTTGTCATGTGCAAAAGTACGAAATAAATGTGTTGTCGGAACGGATTTCTCCCATAATTTTACATTCATACTCTTTGAAATAATTCAATTTTCAAGGTGTAAATTATTTTTTTTGCTGAAATTTCTAATTTTTTATAAAAATAATTTTATTTTCTGGCAAAAAATCGCTTAATTTGTGGTCTGAAAATTAGAACAATTAAACAATACATGGCAATGAGAGAATTTTTGAAATACCTGGGTTCCATTCTGGTTTTAGTTGGAGTAGCTTTACTGGCTTTTTACTATTTCGGCAAAACACAAAGCAATATCACATTAGCAGCAGCCGGAATCGTAATGTTTATAGGTTTAATTGCGCATATTTGGATTAATAAAAAATTTGAATAACAGCAATTTACAACAAAAGAATTTAAAGGGATGTCGGTAACGATGTCTCTTTTTTGTTTATAAACTGCAAAAAAATGTGACTAGAAACGGTACGGAAAAATCCATGATAAAACCGTGATAAATGGAAATAATGGCATATTCTTTTCCTGAGTTCCGTATAATTATCGGAAAAGTTGTATCCATGGTTGTGGCACCTCCGGCAGAAATGGGCGAAAGTTTTCCGAAATATTTTACCATCAACGGCGCAAGTAACAAGGTTAGAACTTCACGTATGATATTCGAAAGCAAAGCGATAGTACCTAATTCGATACCTTTATATTGGGTAATCAAAATGCTTGAAAGTGAATAATAACCAAAGCCTGATCCTACAGCAAGACATTCTGTTATACTTTTGTCTTTAATAAAAAAGCTTACCGCAATCACACCTGCAAACGTTCCGAGAATGGTCATTAACGGCAAAAATATTATTCTTGGCTGAATATTTCTAAATTGACGCACAGAAGTCGGGTCATTTCCAATACTTATACCAACCGAAAACATCAAAGCACAAAGTACATAAAAGCTGAAATCCGGATTTAAAAATCGAGAAGGAAGCCAGTGAAAAATTCCCAGCAAGAGCCCGATGACAAAAAAAGAAAGTATGATGAGGCTGCCTTTCATAGACCTATAACCCCTAAAGGGGAATTTAATTTCGTACAAATCAATATTTTACACATAACAAAGCTATTTTAAGTCGCCTGCTGAGGATTTAGGGGGCTTTAACCAGAGAATCCATGCAAAAATCACACTGCCCAATGTTCCACCCGTTGCTAACAGAAAAGCATCGAAACCAAGTTTTGCAAACTGACTGATAACTGCCTCATTAGCTCCTACTTCGAGGCCAAGCAACAACAATAATAGCCAAATTAGTGTTAGAATGATTCGATGTATGAATCTAAATTTATATCGACGGAATAAATATCCAATGCCAATTCCGGCAATCATACATGATATTACAATAAACATTTTCTTCTGATTTAACTGCAAAGATATAAGAAATTCGAGGATTTGAAAATTCGAAATTTTAAAATACAAAAATCAGATTGGTTTTTTTTCTTTAAAAACAACATAAACCAGACTGTAAAACGCTGAAAAATGAGTAATTTTGCGGCTCAATTTAAAAAAGGTATAAGTTTAGTATAAATAATTCAACAGTAAGATAATATGAGAAAAAAAGCACTGCTTATGATTTTGGATGGTTGGGGACTCGGAAATCACACCCTTTCCAATGTAATATACAGCACACCAACTCCATACTGGGATTCATTGGTGGCAAATTATCCTAATTCACAATTGGCAGCTTCGGGCGAAGACGTTGGTTTACCTGACGGACAAATGGGAAATTCCGAAGTCGGTCACTTGAATATTGGCGCCGGACGTGTTGTTTATCAGGATTTGGTAAAAATAAATATTGCTTGTCGTGACAACAGTATTTTGCAAAATCTGGAAATTATCAATGCATATTCGTATGCCCGCGACAATAAAAAGAAAATCCATTTTCTTGGTTTAGTGTCTGATGGTGGCGTTCACAGTTCGTTGGATCATTTGCTAAAACTGATAGACATTGCGAAAGAATACAACACCGAAGGATTTGTTCACTGTTTTATGGACGGTCGTGATACAGATCCGCGCAGTGGAAAACATTTTATTGAACAATTAGACTCATATTCTAAAACGTCAACAACTAAAATCGCATCAATCATTGGTCGTTATTACGCCATGGATCGTGATAAACGTTGGGATCGCGTAAAAAAATCATATGATTTATTAGTGAATGGTGTTGGCGAAGCAACCACCGATGTTGTTGCCGCCATGCAATTGTCCTACGATGCAGGTGTTACCGATGAATTTATTAATCCGATTGTTTCGGTAGATGCCGCTGGAAAACCTCTGGCAACAATCGAAGCAGGCGATGTAGTGATTTTCTTCAACTACCGCAACGACCGGGCGAAAGAACTGACAGTCGTTTTAACTCAAAAGGATATGCCTGAGGAAGGAATGCACACCATTCCACTTGAATATTATTGCATGACGCCTTACGATTCTTCTTATAAAGGTTTGCATGTGATTTTTAACAAAAATAATGTTCAAAACACATTAGGTGAATACATTTCCAGTTTGGGGTTAAAACAATTGCGCATTGCCGAAACCGAAAAATTTGCTCACGTAACTTTCTTTTTCTCAGGCGGTCGCGAAAGTGAATTTGAAGGTGAAGAACGTATTTTAGTTCCTTCACCCAAAGTGGCAACTTACGATTTGCAACCTGAAATGAGCGCACCCGAAGTGACAGACAAACTCGTCGCAGCATTAAACACAAAGAAATTTGATTTTATCGCGTTGAACTTTGCAAATGGAGATATGGTAGGTCATACCGGCATTTATGAGGCCATTGTTCAGGCCGTAAAAACCATCGACAAATGCGTTTCGGAAGTGGTGGAAGCCGCAAAAGCAAATGATTACGAAGTGATTATAATTGCTGATCACGGTAACGCAGATAACGCTGTAAATGCCGACGGTTCTCCAAATACGGCGCACTCGTTGAATCCTGTTCCATTTATTTACGTAACTGAAAACAAATCAGCAAAAGTTGAAAACGGAAAATTAGCTGATGTTGCTCCGTCAATTTGCACTATTTTGGGTATAGAACAACCAAAAGAAATGACTGGACAAAGTTTAATTCACAATTAGGAATTCATAATTCATAATTAAAATGACATAAAAAGTTAATTCTTTTTGTGTCATTTTTGTTTTATAAAAATTATGAATTTCGAATTACAAATTATGCATTGATAATCACTATCTTTGCATTTCAAAACACGAAATATGAAATTAAGAACAGCACTCGAAAACAGAATCCTCATACTGGATGGAGCAATGGGAACGATGATTCAGCGACATAAACTTACGGAGGCGGATTATCGTGGAGAACGTTTTGCAAATGTAAAGAATCTCCAAAAAGGAAATAATGATTTGCTGGTTTTGACACAAGCTGAAATTATTTACAACATACATTGTAAATATCTTGAAGCAGGAGCAGACATCATAGAGACAAACACTTTCAATTCGCAAGCTATTTCGATGGAAGATTATGGAATAGGTGAATTTGTGCGCGAAATAAATCTCGAAGCAGTTAGACTCGCCCGAAAAGCCGCTGATAAATTTACTTCAAAAAATCCACTAAAACCACGTTTTGTTGCCGGATCAATTGGGCCGACCAATAAAACTGCATCCATGTCACCCAAAGTGAACAATCCCGCTTATCGTGCTGTGACTTTTGATGATTTGGTTTCGGGTTACAAAGAACAAGTTTTAGCATTGATTGAAGGCGGTGTAGATGCACTTTTAATTGAAACAATTTTTGATACTTTGAATGCCAAAGCTGCCATTTTTGCTGCCGAAGAAGCGATGAAAGAACTCGGCAAAAGGGTTGAAATCATGCTTTCGGCAACTGTGGCCGACAAAAGTGGCCGAACTTTGTCCGGACAAACAATCCGTGCTTTCCTGGCTTCTATTTCTCATGCTAATTTATTGTCTGTTGGACTAAATTGTTCGTTTGGAGCTAAAGATTTAAAACCATATTTGGAAGAAATCAGCGAGCATTCTCCGTGGTTTGTAAGCGCATATCCGAATGCAGGTTTGCCAAATCAGTTTGGTGAGTATGATGAATCGCCCGAAATGATGGCAGTTCAAGTTAAAGAGTATTTTGATGAAAAACTAGTAAATATCATTGGTGGTTGTTGTGGAACTACGCCTGAACACGTTGCAGCTTATCAGAAATTGATTGAAACGGCTGAAATTAGAAAGCCGAAAATTACTACAACAAGCCTCGAACTATCAGGACTTGAATTGTTAGAAATCACCTCACCCCTAACCCCTCTCCTTGAGGAGAGGGGAACTGAGCATGCCAATTTTACAACTGATTCTATTTCTTGGGATTTGCTTATTGATAAGGCAAAAGAAATGCGCAATGAACAAACGAAAGCTGAAAAAGAATTATGGGATCGGTTACGCGACAAGAAAATTGGCCATAAAATTCGTAGACAACATATTGTAAATGGTTATATTGCAGATTTTATTTGTATAGAGAAAAAAGTTATTATTGAAGTTGATGGTGGAATTCATTCAACAAAAGAACAAAAGGAACACGACAAGTTTCGTACTGAAATTTTAAATAATAATGGTTTTCTTGTTTTTCGATATTCAAACAAAGAAGTTCTGAAAGATCCATTCGAAGTTGCAACCAGAATAAAAATACAATTAGATAATTTACCTTCACATAAACGTACAACAAATTCTAATGCAGGTGAACTTCTCCCCTCTCCTCAAGGAGAGGGGGCAGGGGGTGAGGTTCTTGCTTTTGGAGAGGAGACGGGGGTAAGATCCTTGTTTACAAATATCGGCGAGCGCAGCAACGTGGCAGGTTCAAAGGCTTTTCTTCGATTAATCAACGAGAAGAAATACGAAGAAGCATTGGTCATTGCCCGCAAACAAGTAGAAGAGGGAGCACAAATTATTGACATCAATATGGATGATGCCATGCTGGAATCGAAGGAGGAAATGGTAACATTTCTGAATTATATTGCTTCCGAACCGGATATTTCACGTGTGCCGATCATGATTGACTCTTCGAAATGGGAAGTTATTGAAGCTGGTCTGAAATGCGTTCAAGGCAAATGTGTAGTGAATTCCATCAGTATGAAAGAAGGCGAAGAAGACTTTATGGACAAAGCCCGCAAAATTCGTTCATACGGAGCTGCCGTTGTAGTGATGGCGTTTGATGAAAAAGGACAGGCCGACAGTTTCGAGCGCAAAACTCAGATTTGCGAACGTGCATACCGCTTATTGGTGGATAAAGTTGGTTTTCCACCACAAGACATTATTTTCGATCCAAATGTGTTGGCAATTGCCACCGGAATCGAAGAACATAATAATTACGGTGTCGATTTTATCAATGCTACGCGTTGGATAAAAGCAAATCTTCCTTATGCGAAAATAAGCGGTGGCATAAGTAATTTGTCATTTTCGTTTAGGGGAAATAATGTCGTTCGCGAAGCCATTCACTCGGTATTTTTGTATTATGCCATTAAAGAAGGCATGGATATGGGAATTGTAAATGCAGGAATGTTGCAAATCTATCAGGACATTGAACCGGAATTACTGGAACATGTCGAAGATATTGTCCTGAATCGTCGTCCAGATGCGACAGAACGTATGATTGAACTGGCCGAAAAAATAAAACAACAAGCTACCGGCGAAAAGGTAGAAAAAGTGGATGAATGGCGTTCACGTGAATTGCAAGGAAGATTGGAATATGCTTTGATAAAAGGAATAAGTGATTTCTTGGAAGAAGATTTGGCTGAAGCTCTGAACGTCTATGATACCGCCATTGAAATCATTGAAAAACCCTTGATGAGCGGAATGAATATCGTGGGTGATTTGTTTGGAGATGGAAAAATGTTTTTGCCGCAAGTGGTAAAAACGGCACGCACAATGAAAAAAGCGGTAGCTATTCTTCAACCTGAAATTGAAAAGCAAAAAGTTCCGGGACAAAGCTCTTCTGCCGGGAAATTCCTAATTGCAACCGTAAAAGGTGACGTTCACGATATCGGTAAAAATATCGTAGCTGTGGTGTTGGCTTGTAATAATTTCGAAGTAATTGATTTGGGAGTTATGACTCCAACCGATAAAATTATTCAGACAGCTATCGAACAAAAGGTGGATATTGTAGGATTGAGTGGTTTAATTACACCTTCGTTGGAAGAAATGGCTCATGTGGCTTCCGAAATGCAGAAAGCTGGATTGACCGTTCCATTGCTAATTGGTGGTGCGACAACTTCAAAGATTCATACCGCAGTAAAAATAGCTCCGAATTATAACGGACCGGTGGTTTATGTGAAAGATGCTTCAGTCAATACACATGTGGTGGCTCAATTAATGAGCAAAAACAATCATGTAGCCTACGAAGCAGGAATTGCAGCAGAATATCAGGCTTTGCGTGAAAAACAAGTCAAAAAACCTGATTTGCTGAGTCTGGAAGAAGCCAAAAAGCGGAAACCGAATTTATTCTAAGTAACTTTTATAAAAAAGAATCGGCTGAATTCCAGTCGATTCTTTTTTGTTTCTGTCTGTGCCTAATCCACTTTCTCCACTTTCCCCAAACTCACATAACACACAAAACCTTTGGTCTGATAACCCATTCCGGCAATCAAATTCATATATTGCTGTACTTGTTTCAGGTAGTTTTTACTTTCTTTATCTCCAAATTTATAATCCACAACCGTAGCCAAATTATCCAGAATAATTACCCGATCAGGGCGATATTGTTCACCTGTTGGAACAAGAATTGTAGTTTCATTCAGGACTTTGACATCATCGGCAAACCAGTTTTCAGTTTCAGGTAATTTCCAAAACTTTTCCATTTCTTCTGTTACCGTTTCAGCTTCTTTTTCATTGATACGACCTTCACGAATTAGTGACGCAATGGCTTTTCCCTGATCGGTCTTGCGGGTTATTTGCTTCAAAATATCATGCATTACCAGCCCATAATTCAGACGACTTTCGGTCAATTGTTTGTTTCCCAATAAATAATCCAAACTTTGGTGACGAATGCGTAAGCGATCGGAACTTCTCACCGAAGGATAGGCACGTATCTTTTCGTTGACATCCAAATTTACTGTTTCTTTGTACACTGCTTTTGTAGGTTCTCCCAATGCAAAAACCTTTGAAGTTTCATTATAGGATTTTTTTAATGAAATAATTTCAGTATCCAATCCCGGAGTTTCAACACTAAAACAAGCAATGAGCAATGCCGAAAGGGAATTTATTTTATCCAAACCTTCCACTTCCTTTTTCGGAGCGGGCGACAGGCAGATCAATTCGTGTTTGGCACGCGTAAAAGCCACATAAGCCACATTCAGGCTGTCAATATACAAATGCATTTGTTCATCAAAATAACTTTCGGCAAAAATGGATTGACCGAGTTTGGAGCCATATTCAATAGGCAACAAAGGCAATTCGTTGAAAGGCGCCTGCGTTGGTTCGCACCAAAGGATATTCCGCATGCGGCCATCCAGATCCCAGTCGCAAAACGGCATAATAACAACACGAAAGTCCAATCCTTTCGACTTATGAACGGTCATAATTCGCATAGCACTTTGGTTGTCGGGTGTGGAGATGCATTGCTTGCCACCGTTCTTTTTCCACCAGGCAAGAAAGCTATTCAAATCGGCTGTTTTACCCGTGGTATAGCGAAATACAACATCTTGAAAAGCTTGCACAAATACAGCTTCATTATGCCATTCTCCTACTTCAAACAACGAGATAATTTGTTCCACCATGTCGAACAACGAACTGTTTTGAAGTTTTTTAAGCGAATCATTTTCCGCAGTTGTAAATAAAGGTGAGAATGAATCCTCCCTTGCTTTTTCATTCGCAAAACAAGCATTTAATGCTTCGTTTTCCGATTTGCTTTGGCGTCCGCGTGCATATTCGTAGTTTACAATTGTCTGCTGAATGCTGTCGGACGGATTGACAAAAAGTTGCAAAATTCCCAGCACAAAACGCACCGATGCCGAAGCACCAATGAGCAAACCTTCATTGCCCATAATATCGTAGCAAAATTCCGGTTTTGCTTCTGGCGTGGTTTTGAAGTTCAGCAATTTATGAATTACATCCACTTCTTCTTTGTTGGTACGAACCAAAATGGCAATATCATTTGGCCGATAACCGCGGCTTTGCAAATCTTCGAGCAGTGCAGGCAAGCGATTCAGACTTTCAGCTTTCCAACCATCTTCGTTCTCATCGCGATCGATGAAACTCAACTGTAACCGACCTATTCCCGCTTTCGATGAAACCTGCTGATGAATATTGGCATACGCATGTTCAATTTTATGCGTCAAAATTTCCAACGATGGATAAACGGGCAAAACAGCTTGCAAATTTTCGTTCAGTTTACTTTGTAATAATTGAGCCGCGCGATAGAAAAATGAATTATTAAAATCAATAATATTTTTATCGCTTCGCCAGTTGGTGTCAAGGTCTTCTTGGTAAATTTGCTCTGGACGGAAATCCGTCATAATTTTTTCGTCGAGTAGTTTCCAATCGGAGTTACGCCATCGATAAATACTTTGTTTTACATCACCTACCACGAGATTAAATTTGCCTGCCGAAAGGCTATTTTCAATTAATGGTTTGAAGTTTTTCCATTGTAGCACCGAGGTATCCTGAAACTCATCAATCATGTAATTATCGATATGAATACCCGTTTTTTCATAGACAAAAGGTGTATCACTGTTGTCGATAATCTTGTTGAGCAGCATGTTCGAATCCGAAATCAACATGGTATTTTGATCATCGGTCAGTTTTTTAATTTGCACCGCAAGGTCAGATAAAATACCCAAGGTATTGATATGTTTCAGCACCATCACTGCCGAATTATATTCCACAATATCAATACTAAACAATTCTACTAGTTCGCGAAAACTTTTTTGAAGACCGGAATTGTATGCCGATTCAATGGCCGATTTAATCTCCTGAGGTTTCGATTTGGTGTAGCAATTCGTCACATCGTCGGCAAAACTGATAAAGCGGTTGCTGATTTCCAGCTTTCCTTTCAGCAGTTTTTCTAACGTATTTGTAGTTTTATAAGCAAAATCTTCGTGCATTAATCCGTTTCTGGCCATAATATTCAAACCTTCGGTGGCGGTTTTTTTCACTTTGGTTTCGAAAGCGGTTTTGATTTCGCGTAAACTTTTGCGATAATTAGTCAGGAATTCACGTTCGTGCAATTTGCGATTTGTATCTTCAGCTTTGTGCTGATAACTTTCTTTGAAAATTTCCTGCCCCAAATCCATAATATTGCTGCGCATGTTCCAGTTTTCCGACTGTTCAATGCGTTCTTCGGCATAAGCGGTGAGCCATTGCAACAACTGTTTGTTCTCGTCTTTCGACAAATCGAGGAACAAATTATCAACAGATTGTTCCAATGTAGCTGTATTATCCAGTTCCAGAATATAGCCACCATGCACACCAATATCACGTGCAAAAGAGCGAATAACTTGTTGAAAAAAACGGTCGATAGTACTGATGGAAAACGATGAATAATCGTGTAAAATAGTCGTAAGAATATGTTTTGCCCTTGCATTTACCGCTTCGTCCGATAGATGGAATTCTTTTTTTAATCCTTCTCGATAATCCGACTTCTCACCTTGAGACAGAGTGTGTAGCTCTTTCAGGATACGCGTTTTCATTTCGTCTGTGGCTTTGTTGGTAAAAGTCACCGCCAAAATACGACGATGCGCCCGTTCCTTTTTCGGATCAAACAGCAAGTGAATATAATCCTGCGTAAGGCGGTATGTTTTGCCGGAACCGGCGGAAGCGCGATAAATATTGAGCATGGAAATTATAATTTAATTTTCCCGATAGTTATCGGGAGCAGAATTCATAATTGAAGAATCACCCTCAAAGATAGTTAATCCATTTAAAATAACAAGGGCAATAAAAAGAGTTTCGGCTGAACTTCAAAATTGAAATTCAGCCGAAACAATGTTTTTTTAATTCATCAGGTTATTTCGATACCTGATGTTTTAATTAAATTCACCAACGGAGATGAACTATCGTCATTGAATTTATTTTTTCCAATTAAAATGGTTCTATCTTCGTATTTATCTTACGGGTCAACTTCCACATTTTACCGGATGCAATATCGCCATTTTCGTCAAATTTGTCAGAGACAATCATCACGTCAATATCACTCGAATCATTGGCAGTGCCGATAGAATAGCTTCCGAACAAATAAGCTTTATAAACCGACATCCCTTCTGCGTTCAAAAAGATAAGGTACCTTTTCAGGATTTCGATTACTTCATTTGTAGCCATAACATTAACTTTTCGGTACGATTTAAATAGTCTTTTGCCTTTTCAACAGCAGGAAGGTTTGGATTATAATCGGGATATCTGCCTTGTAGCTAATGGATGGCAGCTGATAGCCCCCAATAACGGGATTTAAACCATCAAATATACTCGTCATGTTCGGCTCAAAACAAACCTTCCGACCGTTTTAAGCGGTCGGAAGGCGAGTTTATAAATCATAATGGGTTGTACAATTGCTCTTTCGTTTTTCCCGGCTTACTGACGATCCATCATTTTTTCTTTTTTTGGCAAATATCAGATCAGTATGGGTAGCAATTTTATAAAAAAACGCTTGTTTATTTTGTCATTTTGAATTCAACACGACGGTTTTTTTGACGACCTTCTTTTGTATCATTCGGTGCGATTGGGTCATTTTCACCGTAGCCTACGATTGTAACACTTGAAGCAGGAACATGTTTTTTCAACAAATATTTTTTTACTGCACTGGCTCTTTTTTCCGACAATTTTTGATTATATGCTTCAGTTCCGATATAATCGGTATAACCCGCTACATTCAGTTTTGCTGAATTTTTATTGTCTTTCAACGTTTCAGCAAGTTGGTCTAATATAGCATAAGATCCAACGGTAAGTTTGTCTGATCCAAATTCAAATTCGATATTCTGGTATGTAGCCACCATCTCAGTATTATTGTTTTTTGTTACAACGATACTATCATCCTCTAACTTTTTGATTCTTTGGTTGAGTCCCGCATTTTCAGCTTCCAAAGCATTCAACCGATTAACGGTTTCGATGGTATTGTCTTTTACAATTTTTTCAATGATTACAGGAGCTGGTTTTGGGTAGTATTCGCACATGGTGATATTGCGAGCATGTTGTTTATCTCCGTTAGCACCAAATTTTAAACGCAGACCAATGGTAGCGGTTAATGCATCAGAATTTCCTCTTGTCTCTACATAGCCACCTAAGTTAGGTCTGTCATAATAACGATACTGTACTGCACCACCCAAAGCAATTGTTTTGCTTACGTTATACTCCAGATTTAATCCAAGTTTTGCCATCATTGTTTCCGGTACGCCATCTCCTAAATTACGTGAATCGACAATTACATTCTTGCTGGCATCCGATAATTTGAATTGATAAAAACCAACTCCTACGCCGGCATTTCCATAAAGATTCATTTTACTCCAGCCACCAGTTCTGTATGGAATTAATAAATTAGCCAGGTTAATCGAACCATACATAATAGCGTCGTGTGTGCGACCGTCTAATTCACCTATTTGTGAATTCAAGT
>JBBRTR010000051.1:0-18350 GCA_038244215.1 Bacteroidales bacterium | reverse complement strand
ACCCTCAATTACAAATGCTTCACCGTCCATTTTAAAAACTTCGGGACAAATTGCTTCACTCAAACCACAACCGATGCAACCTTCTTCTATCCAAACTTTTTTTATAGCTATGATTCTGTATTATTAAAATTGTTTCATCCAATTCTCAAATATCAAACATTTCAAAACCAAACAAAGTTCTGTTTTAGATTTTAAATACACATATTAATTCAGGTTATGTTTTTTATCGAAAAGCAATAAATCTGTTTTGATAATCAAAAAATAATCTCTTTCTTTGTCTGAACTTTTTAACGAACAAATCATTCCAAAATCATGAATCGATTAAAGAACCTAAGCTTTATTTTGTTAATTGTCTTTTTTGGCAGCATTTATCAGAGTACTATATTACCTTTTATTAATGGAATAGAATTTGGCTCGACAGTAATTGATTATCAACTTAATAACAAGCAAAAAACAAATAATTTTGTAGGAATGGACGTGGTTTCAAAAAACTCAATCACTCTGGATGAAACTGATAAAAACCTGAAAACAGGAGAAAATGTTTTAATCCGTCCTGATAAGCTTACAATCATTGTGAATTCGAATGCTAACAAAACGCTCTGGATTAAGATACTGCAATCAATTTACACCCTATTGGGTTTAGTAACTATTGCTTTAGGTATTTGGATACCTTTTTTAATTCTAAAAGTTTTTCGTTCATTACGATACTCCAGATTTTTCGATCGTCTGAATCTGATTTGGATAAATCGTATCGGTATAATTTTATTGATAGTCGGCTTGTTGAAAACCTTAATTCAAGTCGTTAATGTTTATATTGCTGAATCAATCGTAGAATTGACACATTATACATTTTCCTATGCTAGAATAATTGATTACAGTCCGATAATGACAGGACTAATTATATTGATTATGAACGAGGTACTTCGAATTGGAACTAAGATGAAAAATGGACAAGATCTGACAAATTGAACTTAATTAAGTTGAATAAATCATAGTGAATCTGGATGTAATGATGTTGCGAAGAAAAAACGCTAAAATCTGAAAATTTAGATTTTAGCGTTTTTTATTTTATATATTTTCGGAACTTAATTCAGCAATTAAAACTCACTCAAAATAATTCAATACTCTAAATCCACCTTCTTTCAGATAGGTTTCTTTTTTCATTAGTTTCACATCAGATTGCATCATGTCCTGAACCAAAGCTTTTAAATCATACTCGGGAATCCAGCCCAATACAGTGCGAGATTTGGTGGCATCACCAATCAGCAATTCGACTTCGGTTGGACGGAAATAATTGATATCTACTTCCACCACCGGTTCTTTGATAGCTTTAATATCATTCAGAAAAGTTTCACCTACCTCTTCGTTGAATACGGCTTCGTCAATCTTACCGATATATCCTTTTTCATCAATACCTTCTCCTTTGAAATCGATAGTTATTCCGATTTCGGAAAAAGCCATACGTACAAATTCACGGACTTCGGTAGTAATTCCGGTGGCAATCACATAATCGTCCGGAGTATCCTGTTGGAGAATCAAATACATAGCACGAACGTAGTCCTTGGCATGTCCCCAGTCACGTTTTGAGGATAGATTACCCAAAAACATTTTCTGTTGCATTCCCATCGCGATCCGTGCAGCAGCACGTGTAATTTTACGAGTTACGAATGTTTCACCGCGAAGAGGTGATTCATGATTAAACAGAATACCGTTGCTGGCATGTAGGTTATAAGCTTCACGGTAATTTACTGTAATCCAGTAAGCGTACATTTTAGCCACAGCATACGGTGAACGCGGATAAAAAGGTGTGCTTTCCTTTTGTGGTACTTCCTGTACTAATCCGTATAATTCAGAAGTTGAAGCTTGGTAAATTCGGGTTTTCTTCGTTAATCCCAACAAACGAACGGCTTCGAGCAAACGTAATGTCCCTATTCCGTCAGCATTAGCAGTATATTCGGGTGTATCGAAACTTACCTTTACATGGCTCATAGCTGCCAGATTATAAATTTCATCGGGTTGTGTTTCCTGAATGATACGTGTAAGATTCATCGAATCGGTCATATCGCCATAATGCAATATAAGATTGCGGTTATCCACATGCGGATCTTGGTATAAATGGTCAATACGATCGGTATTAAAAAGTGAAGACCGCCGTTTCAATCCGTGTACTGTATATCCCTTTTTCAATAATAGCTCTGCCAGATAGGCACCATCCTGTCCGGTTATTCCGGTTATTAATGCAACTTTATTCATTTATTAATTGATTTATTAATTAGTTTATTTGTTAACCAGTTGATTTATTAATTAGTTTATTAGTTTATTAACGAAGTTATCAGATGATTTGTTCATTGACATAGAAATAAGAGTAAGCAATAAATAATAAGTAGTTAGAAAATGCGAATACAATAACAAGAATTAACAACAAGCTTCTGATTAAACTGTATCCATAAAACTGCGTTGAACCTTGTTGAACACCACGATGCCTATTCCCATCAGCACAATCATAAAACCAAAACTATAAGCCAACATTCCCCAGCTGAAAGTACCCGTTCCCAATGTTCCGTATTTAAAAGTTTCGAGAATGGAAGTAACCGGATTCAATGCCATAATCCATTGACGTTTCGGTGACATGGTGCTAAGCGGATAAATAACCGGAGTGGCATACATCCACAACTGAACGATAAAGGTGAAGAGAATAGTCAAATCGCGGTATTTGGTGGTCATGGAAGAAATAATAATCCCAAAACCAAGCGAAAGCCCGGCCAACATCAATATTAAAACCGGAACTAACAGAACATACCAGTTTGGAGCAATTTGAGCTCCAATGACAATATAATAAATATACACTGCAATAAATAATAGAAACTGAATTGCCATGCGTACTAAATTAGACGAAACTGTAGATAACGGAACTATCAGCCGTGGAAAATAAACCTTACCAAAAATACCTTGATTTGCCGTAAAGGTCGTAGATGTTTTATTCAGACAATCAGAAAAGTAACCCCAGCAAACAATACCTGCCAAATAAAACAAAGGTTGTGGAAGTCCATCGGTCGGGATCTTGGCAATGCCACCAAAAACAACCATGTATATGATAGTTGTAATAGCAGGTTGAATAAAAAACCAGGCCGGTCCTAAAATTGTCTGTTTATATTGTGTAATGATATCACGTTTCACAAACATCGAGAACAAATCCCGGTATTGCCAGATTTCCTTGAAATCCACATCAAAAAGTTTATTCTTTGGTTTTATGACGGTTGTAAACTCCATTCTTTGTTGGTTAATTAATTAATAAGTAATTGGTAATTTGAAAAACACAAAAGTACATTTTTTATTGAATACAAATTAGAATCTGTATATTATTGATGTTCGGTTCGAAGTAAGTCGTTAACTGTTTTTACCGGATTAAATGTTTCGATTGGAACTTCAACAAAAATTGTGTTCCAGTCGCTCATGGCTCCATTCCATAGTCCGGGAAGTTCAAGAGCTTTCAGTTCCTTTCCGCTTTTTGATTTTAGTGAAATAAAACCTGTATTTTTATCGACATGTTTCAATAAATCAAATTTTTCTCCCTTGTAGTTTTTCACTCCGCAAACCAAATCAACCGGATTAAAATGCGTGGATTGCTGCATTTTCATTTTATCTTGTGGATTATTGAGGTTGATTTGAGAACTTTCCAGAATCTGTGGCGAAACGGTTCCATCAGAATTTACGGTTAGAAAAGGACCTCCTCCCGGCTCTCCAACATTTTTCACCATCCCACAAACACGAATGGGACGGTTTAATTTCGTAATCAGATATTTCTTTAATTCGTCTTCTGATAAAAGTTGAATATCAGAATTCTGGTTATTTAATTGCGTCTCACAGAATTTACTTATTTCTTTCAATTTTATTTCTGAAACCGAGCCGGATTCAAGTTCCTTTAAATAAACAAAACATTGATTCTGGAGCTTTACAAGTAAACCTGCAATCAATTTTTTATAAGTCACTGTTGTACTTTTAAGCGAATCGGGCACTACATTATCAATGTTTTTTACAAATATCACATCATTATCCAGATCATTCAAATTTTCAATCAATGCTCCGTGACCTCCGGGACGAAAAACTAAAGCTCCATTATCACGGAAAGGTTCGTTATTTTCATCAGCAGCAATCGTATCTGTCGAAGGTTTTTGTTCTGAAAATCCAATGTTATATTCTACCTGAAACTCTTTTTCATAAGTTGCTTTGGAATCAGTAAGTTGCTTATCAAACAGTTCACGATGTTCTTTTGATAATGTGAAATGAATATTTACTTCATTTTTAAAATTGGCAGCATATAGAGCACCTTCCACCAAATGTTCCTGCATGGGCGTGCGGTTTTCGGTTCCATAGTGGTGAAATTTCAACAATCCTTTTGGTAGTGAACCATAACTCAATCCTGTAGATAACAATAAATTACTTACGACTTTTTTGTATTCACCAGCCTGAATTAAATCGGATATTGATTCTTTTTCGTTTTTCAAACAAACAGTATTCAAATCATCGAAAAATGCAAAGCGTTCAATTTCATCAAAAAACTTCGTTTCAAAAGCATTCAGATTTTCAGTATTTTCTTTTTCCAAAAATTCAAATAAATCTTTAAACATACGGCTGGCTGCTCCTGAAGCAGGAACAAATTTGAGAATTGATGCATCTGATTTCAAATATGCATCCCAAACACCTAACAAATCTGTCGTTTCTGAATCTGAAATCTGAACAATTCCTTTGCCAGGTTCTGCTGCATAACGGATTTCAAGAAACGGAAAACCTGTTTTAAATAAATGAAGCTGATCTTCAATTTGTTTTTTGGAAATACCTTTTCTTTTTAATTCTGATTCATCGGATAATTTCAACATAATCTATTCTTATTTAATTGTTTATTCAACTAATTATCAAAAATACATCTTTTAATCAGCAAGTTGCTTTTTCAATAACTGAATTTCATCTTTTCGCTCTTTTAACTCAACAATGTATTGCTGAATCCTCATCAAGGTATCATAATCGATTAAATTCAACTTCCCGAATGAATAAAATGAAATATTTGCATATTCAAGTGCTTTATCCATATCTCCCAGAATCTCATATCCAATTGCCATGTTGTTAGCGGCTTGTGCCTGTGTCAAATCACTTTTTGTATCGGTATATGCTTTCTCCCAATTTGAAATGGCTGAAGTCCAGTTTCGTACAAAAACCGAATCCATTCCGAGTTTCATATATTTATTATTCGTACTGAATAAATATCGATCTACTTTATCCCAATATGGAATAAAACGGTCAACTGTTTTATGACCGACATTCAGGGCACCATCCACTAAAGCATCCACCCGTTTGGGTAAATCTCCAATTGATTTTTTGCGAATATAAGATTCTGACTCCCAATAAACTGTGTCTTTAAACTGAACTTTTGAAACACGTGGATCATTCAGATAATGAATGCTCCATGATGTTTCAAAACTCAGTTCAAGTGTGCTTAAATATGTATTGGTTTCTTGGAAAAAAGATTCAGTCAAATCATCCAACACCTTAATTTTATCAAGCGATAAAATGACATTTGCCTTATGAGAAAGACATAAACTTTTAACCGTTTCTTTACTTAACGGA
The DNA here is from genome assembly GCA_038244215.1 of Bacteroidales bacterium. GTDB lineage: Bacteria > Bacteroidota > Bacteroidia > Bacteroidales > Paludibacteraceae > Paludibacter. Next base: position 12,728 of record JBBRTR010000051.1, on the reverse strand, counting down.
TATACGTTATCGAAATTAGTACCTGTATTTATGGTTGCAGGTTGTAGCTGTACTGATGAAAAAAAATCTTTTCCTTCAATATCTTCGGCTAATGCTCCAAGGCAAAAAATTGACAAACTATCCGTTGAAAGTGCAACTCCGTAAGGTTCTTTATCATACAAATAATTATGGTGTCCAAACTCTACCGGTTGTGCTATAGAATTGTTGACAATAAGCAAGTTGTTTGCATCTTTATCAAATGCAACTTTTGCCGGACGTAAAACATCCAAACTCGTGTACATCAATTTGGTACAAGATGATAAAAGTATAAGTAATATTAGCGGTAAAAGAAATTTCAATTTATGTGTTTCCATATTCACAGAAAAATAACAATTCAGTATCTGTTTGATATTCAATATATAATTTAAATCTCCAAATTCAATCCATCGTATGCCAGCTGCAAATGCGAAGGTAAAATCTGATTCACTTCACGATGAAGTCCCATATCATGACTCATATGTGTGAAAAAAGTTTCCTTTGCATTTATTTTTTCAGCCAGATCTAATGCTTCCTGCAACGATAAATGCCCAATATGTTTATTAGGTCTGAGTGCATTTAAAACTAAAACATCCAGATTCTTTAGTTGTTCAATTGCTTCATCATCAATGGTCTTCACATCAGTCAAATAAGCAACTTTTCCAATTCTGAATCCTAATACCGGTAGTTTGGCATGCATAACCCGGATTGGTTTGATTTTTACAGTATCAACATAAAACTCATTTTCAGAAATTTCGTTTAAATTTATCACTGGAACTCCGGGATATTTATTTTCTCCAAAACAATAAGGCATAGTTCGCATGATTGTTTCTAAAACTCTTTTTTCACCGTAAACTTCGGCATTTCCTAATGGACGAATATCATCAAGTCCACTAATATGATCATAATGCTCATGCGTAATCAGAATTCCGGTCAAACTTGCAACATTATTTATCAAAAACTGTTGGCGTAAATCAGGTCCGCAATCAATTAGAATCTTCACTTTTCCCTCAGTTATCAGTACAGACGAACGTAATCGCTTGTCTTTCTTGTCATTTGACAAGCAGACTTTACATGTACAGCCAATTTGTGGAACTCCGGTCGATGTACCGGTACCTAAAAAAAGAAGATTCATTTATTATTTTACAGCTATTTTATTATTACCAATTGAAATCAAATTTTCATTCGAATTCGCCATTCTTGCGGATACAAATTATTACATCTATTTCCAACGTTTTTCACCCACCCTAAAGCAATATTTTTATAAATTATTAATAAATATCCGCGTTTTGTTTCAGGCAATTGAATTGATTCTGACTTAAGAAACGAAATTGCAGTCCGGTAATCAACTTCCACACTTTCGCATGAATTCTGATCTAGTTTTTTTGATAAAGCAAAAGCAGTCGAAGGAATAAAATCTTTCCCCTTCATTTCACCACAAAAAATACCGGAATACATGATTTTCAACTTATTATTCAAAAAAATATATTCATTCAGTTTATTTTCAGGATACGCATTTATCTTGTAATCTTGCTGAATGATTATCCTATTTTCAATATCAAGCAACGTTATTGGTTTAAAAAAGTCTGAATTCAATTTCACAAGAGACTTTTTATCGACTTTTAGCTTAGTAGAGCGGTTTTGTTCAGATGTCTTTCTTATGACGGAAAGAAACAAACCTTCTCCTTTTATTTTATGTGGATAAAAGCGATAACCGAAATCCGTAATCACAATATCCTGATTTCCATTTAAATCTATCCTCAATACTTCTGCACCAAGTTCCTCACAAATCCATTTTACATTGTCTTCATTTTCTTCTCTATTGAATGTACAAGTACTGTAAACTAAGATTCCATCACTTTTCAAAGACTCCCAAACATCAGTAAGAATCTGTCGCTGACGGGTTGCACACATCATTACATTTCGCTCCGACCATTCGTTTATTGCATTCGGATCTTTGCGGAACATTCCTTCGCCAGAACAAGGAGCATCAATCACCATTGCATCAAAAAAGCCTGGTATTTCTCCAAAATCTTTCGGTTCATTATTCGTAACCACAACATTCGGATTTCCCCATTTTATGAGATTTTCAGCTAAAATATAGGCACGTGATCGGATTATTTCATTACTTACCAGCAAACAATTTTCTGATAAATACTGCGATAACAAAGTCGATTTTCCACCGGGTGCTGCACATAAATCGAGAACACATTCAGCATTTTGAAAATGTTGTTTCACAGCTTGACACAGGAACATTGAACTTGCTTCCTGCACATAATAAACTCCTGCATGAAACAAAGGATCTGCTGTAAAAAGTGGACGCTCTGATAAATAATAACCATTCTCGCACCATGCAACTTTATTATCGGAAGGGATATAAGACATTTTATCATTTACCCGAACGCTGGTTGGAGGAATTTCGCCCAAAGCTTTTTCAAGTTCCTGAAACTCTTCGTTCAGTAACTTTTTTGTTCGGGAAACAAACGCTTCGGGTAAATTCATAAATGATAATATTCTACTATTCCTGCTACAAAAATACTATTTTATGTTTAATAAAAAGTCTTGAATGCAGAGAAAATTAACCAACAAATTATGAATTTAACGAATTGACTATTTTCTCAATTATTTCAACATATTCCGAATCCGAAAGATAGACTTTTTGTGAATTCATTTCAAATGTGCTTCCATAAGTAAGTCCATTTTCATATTTTGGCACAATATGAAAATGTAAATGAGGCAGTTTATCGGAATAAGCTCCATAATTTATTTTGTTTGGCAAAAATGCCTTTTGAATTGCTTGGGCAACATTGCACACATCGGCCATAAATAAATTCCGTTCAATTTCAGAAAGTTCGAATAATTCATTGACATGATCTTTATATGCAATTACGCAACGACCGGGATAACTTTGCTCCTTGAACAAAAAAAGTGTTGAAACTTTTAAATCACAAATTTCAATCATTAAACTGTGTTGCAAATCATTGCGTTGACAATATAAACATTCTGCAGAAGACACCATATATAATTTCGTTTTGAATTATTGTTTCGTTTTTAGAATAAAAAAAGAAAGCAGTGACTTAAATTACCACTGCTTTCTGACTATTTCACTACTTGTTATGCCTTTTGCTCTTCTAAAATGCGTTTTGCTAAATCAAGAATGAGCGTGTCATCTAACATTACTAAACCTCCATCGGGTCCCGGTTCAATATGTACACCTGCACTTTTACCATCTTTGTAATTGTGACCACCGAAATAATTGCGTACTGTTTCCTTTTCCAGACCAAGTTCTTCTGCGATCTTGGTCATACTACCGCTTGGAAGCGAATCCTTCACTTTACGTAGTTCATTGAATGTTATCGTTTTCGTCATGACAATAAGTATTAGAATTGTTTTTGAAAATATACTTTCTAAAGTGCAATAAACATAGTACTTTCTTTTGGTATAACAAAATTATTTTGAAAGTATTTTTAATAAAAATTTGAAATTTATTCACGTTAAATTGTAAGTGTTTGATATACAATTTATTCAAAATTCTATGAAATTGTAATTTTTCAAACTATTAGCAATCCACAATTCGTTTTTAAGTATATTTAGATTTTCAAATATTAAAGTGAGTTTGCACGTGTATATTCTCTGTAAAATTCCACGATGGTTTCGATTCCTTTTTGAAATAATTCAACCGGAAAATTTTCATTCGGCGAATGAATTGCATCCGATTCCAGACCAAATCCCATTAAAATAGGTTTTACATGAAGTACTTTTTCAAAAATGGGAATCACTCCGATACTTCCCCCGCGACGAACAGGAAGTGGTTTTTTACCGAAAACCTTTGTATATGCAAGTTCTGCAACTTTATAGGCCTTTGAATCAATCGGACAAACATAACTCTGAGCACCGTGTAGATTCTGAACCTCAATACGAATAGTATCAGGAGCTATTTGTTTCAAATAATCACTTACTAATTTTGCAATTTTCTCATATTGTTGATTTGGGACTAAACGAGCTGAAAGTTTTGCAAAAGCTTTCGCTGGCAGAACTGTTTTAGTTCCCTCCCCTGTATAACCGCCCCAAATTCCACAAATATCAAGTGTTGGTCTTATTCCGGTTCTTTCAATGGTGCTATATCCTTTTTCTCCATGAACTTTAGTGATATCCAAACTTTTAAGATATTCATTTTCATCAAAAGGAATCTGTGCAATCATACTTCTTTCATAGGTACTTATTTCTTCAACATCATCGTAAAATCCGGGAATAGTAATTCGGCCATCAGAATCAATAAGTTGAGCCAGAATTTTTGTAAGTTCCTGAATTGGATTTGCCACCGCTCCACCAAAAATACCCGAATGTAAATCGCGCGAAGCAGAACTAACTTCAATTTGCCAGTAAGCCAAACCACGTAATCCGGTAGTTATACTGGGAGTTTCAGCTGCAAGCAAACTTGTATCCGAAACAAGAATTTCATCACATTGTAGCATTTCGAAATTCTCAGCACAAAACTTTTCCAAACTTGGTGAACCGATTTCTTCCTCACCTTCGAGCAAAAACTTGACATTGCATTTCAGCTCATTGCTTTTAACCAGATATTCAAAAGCCTTCGCATGCATAAATGATTGACCTTTATCATCATCCGCACCACGTGCAAATATTTTTCCGTCCCTAATTTCAGGTTCAAACGGTGGAGAAATCCATAATTCGAGTGGTTCAGCCGGCATGACATCGTAATGTCCGTAGACCAAAATAGTCGGAAGATTTTTATTAATAAATTTCGATGCAAAAACCACCGGATTTCCATCAGTCGGAATGATTTGCGCGTTATCAACTCCTGCTTGTTCCAATAATTCACACCAACGTTCTGCACATTGCTGAATTTCAGGCTTGCGATGAATATGAGCACTAACACTCTGAATTCGAATCAGACTAAATAATTCTTCTAGAAAGCGGTCTTTGTTTTCTGATATATAATGTTTTATATTTTCCATTCTATTCTTTTTAGGTTGATTTCTATGTTAAGCAGAACCAAATTAATGTTATAAACGGAAATACTTGGATTTTCATATACTTTTTCTAAAATATTATCGATGACTACCCGAAATATTTTTTCAAAAGTGATTCCGAAATAAATAATAAAAACAAATCGTTAAAAATATAAACCGTAAAAACCTTTTCAGGGTATATTTGTTCATATAAAGAAACTCGGAAACTCTAATAATTTAATAGTTTCCATATTCATACTTGTATATTCCTGAATATCACTTATTTGTAGTATTTTTTATGTTTTTAGACAGAAATATAATACAAAACATGAGGATTACAGAAATAAATTATCTAATTTTGCGGCCGTTTTAATTAAACAAGTTCATGGAAACCCAACAAGAATTAATTGTCAGCACTGCAACCCGATTATTCGAACAATTTGGAATACGAAGTATTTCGATTGATAATGTTTGTGCTGAACTCAGAATTTCAAAAAAAACATTTTACACTTATTTTCCCCAAAAAGAAGATTTAGTTAATGAAGTGCTGAATTTTCAGCAAAAATCAAATTTTGAGAAATTCGGCAAAATGTTTAAAAACAAGAATGCTATTGATTCATTGATTTTAATAATAAAGGAAATTAAGAAAGAAGCGGGGCATGAATCAGAACGAATGTGTCACGATCTTGGAAAATATTATCCGAAAATAAATGAAACTCACGAACTTCAAAAGCGCGAAAGAATTTGTGCCGGGTTTGAAAGAAATCTCCGTCAGGGAATAGCCGAAGGTTTTTACAGGGATGATCTTGATGTAGAACTCATTTCGTTTTTCCACTCCATACAAATTAAGAACACATTCGAAGAAATGAATCAGGATGCAAAAAAGTATTCTAAAAAACGTTTAATCGATTTTTTCATCGACTTAATGATACATCTGATTGCAAATGAGAAGGGTCTAAAATATATGGAAGAACAAGCAATGAAGGATTAATTATGTCGATTTAGTATTGAAATTCAGCGATTCAACCTCAAAAAACATGATTTCGTTGATTATTCATTTATTGGAAAAGAGAAGAGACGTAAATTTGTAAGTATTCAAAATAAAAAAAAATAACTAATTATAAATACATTGTGAGAAAAGTTAATAAAAAAATCATGTTGATAACAATGTTCTTCAACATTTTATCTTTTGGTGTGCTAAATGCACAAGACACACTTACTGTGTCTCTGACTAAAGCTTTGGAAGTAGCCATGAGCGAAAGTCCAACCATCAAAGTTGCAAACAAGGAAATTGAACGTGTAGATTATTTAAAAAAAGAAAAAATTGCCGGATTATTTCCAAACGTATCAGCTTCAGCCGCCTACCAGCGGACATTGAAAAAACAAAAAGTCTTCTTCACTATTCCGGGAGTGCCACCCAATCCGGATGGTTTTGAAATGGGGCAGGATAATACTTTTAATGGTGGAATTTCAGCGTCATTGCCGATTATTGCACCAGCACTTTGGGCGACAATAGAAATGTCTGAAATAGATGCACAATTAGCATTGGAATCAGCAAGAAGTTCAAAGCAAGCACTTATAAATCAGGTAACCAAAGCATATTACGGTGTGTTAATGGCGCAGGATTCTTATAATGTATTCAAAAAGAGTTTTGATAATACAAAGGAAAATGCCCGGATTATTCAGGATAAATACAAACAGGGAATTGTTTCTGAATTTGAGTGGATTCGCGCTGATGTTCAGGTTAGGAATGCCCAATCGAATGTGGTTTCTGCACAAAGTGGAGTAAATATGAGTAAATTACAATTGAAGCTACTGATGGGTATGAATATGATGACTGAATTGAAAGTGGAAGGAAGTTTGGCCGATTTTGAAGCAAAAATGTATGGCGATGCTTTATCAATTGACACAACAACTTTAAAATCGAATTCAGATCTTGTACAGTTTGATATAAAAACGAAACAACTGAATCACAGTCTGAAAATTCAAAAAGCTGCCTGGTGGCCAACTTTAGCAGCCAGCTTTAGTTATCAGTATATGTCGATGGGAAATGATCCGTTTACGCTCAATTATCCCTGGTTTCCATATTCTACCGCAGGTTTATCATTATCAATTCCGATTTTTCAGGGTGGTGCACGACTTTATAAACAAAAACAGGTGAACATTCAATTGGATGAAATGAAAAGTCAACGTGACAACTTAAGACGTAGCCTTGAGCTTCAGACATTAACTTATCTTGATAATATTAAAAAGGCAATGGAAAAAATAGAGTCGAACAAAGAAGGACTTCGTCAGGCAGAAAAGGCTGTAGCTATTTCGGAAAAACGCTATGAAGTCGGTTCGGGAACCTATTTGGACATAACTGACTCTCAACTTGCTTATATTCAGGCCGGATTATCTTATAATCAATCTATTTATGATTATTTGTCAGCAAAATCTGATTTAGAAAAAATATTAGGACAAGATAGCCCCTTAAGTTCAAAAAAATAATTTAAAAATAAAACAAATAAAATTGTCAATATGAAAAAGATAAAATTAGCAGGAATTATATTTTTAGTGCTGATAGCTGGTCTTACAGCATGTACAAAAACTACCGACAAAAATAAAAAGGCTGTTGTTACCATGCCAAACGTAACTTTAAAGCAGGTGGTAGAACGTGATGTAGAGCAAAAGCTTGAATTGACCGCAACAGTGCAGCCTGAAATTAAGAATAGTATTGCTCCTTCAGCTCCAGGCAGGATACGTAAGATTTTGGTAAATGTTGGAAATCGTGTTGTTAAAGGACAAAAATTGGTACAAATGGATGTTGCGAACCTTTCAAATTCTGAAACCCAGATAGAAAATGTTAAAAGAACTTACAAGCGTACTCAGGAATTATTTAACGTTGGCGGTGCTTCACAACAGGATTTGGATAATGCTAAATTACAATTGGATGTTGCTGAAACAAATATAAAGAATCTGACAGAAAACACATTTTTGCTAAGCCCAATCGGAGGAATAATTACTGCAAAAAATTACGATGACGGCGATATGTACTCAGCTCAAATGCCAGTTCTTACCGTTATGGAAATCAATCCGGTGAAAGTAATGGTAAATGTTTCAGAAGCTTTTTATTCGGATGTAAAAATCGGAATGCCGATAAAAATAAGTTTTGATATTTTCCCTAATGAATCATTTAGTGGAAAAGTAAGTCTGATATATCCCACAATTGATGAAAGAACAAGAACTTTTGCAGTAGAAATTAAATTAAATAATTCAAATTACAAAGTTCGTCCGGGGATGTTTGCACGTGTAACTATGGGATTTGGAAATAAGAAACACGTTGTGGTACCCGATCAATCGGTAATTAAGCAAACCGGTTCAGGAGCTCGTTTTGTGTTTGTTTACAACAATGGCAAAGTAGATTACAAACAGGTGGAATTAGGTCAACGGATTGGCAATGAATATGAATTAATTTCGGGAGTTGAAAGTGGTTCAGAGGTTGTTGTTTCAGATCAAACTAATTTAGTTGACGGAAGTCAGGTAAATGTTGTGAAATAAATAGTCAACAGGTTGACTGGTTAATTAGTTAATTGGTTAGTGACAGAAATAAATATGAATTATTAAGTATGCATTATTAATTAAAAAATATATGAGTTTATATCAGAGTTCAGTAAGAAAACCCGTTATGACAGCATTGGTTTTTATCGGTGTGGTTATTTTGGGGTTATTCTCTCTACAAAAATTACCGATAGATCTGCTGCCAAAAATAGAAACGAACACCATTATGGTTATGACAACCTATGATGGTGCAAGTGCGTCGGATATTGAAACAAACGTAACGCGTCCGCTTGAAAGTTCGCTGAACACGGTTGCTAACCTGAAAACGATCAAATCTACTTCAAAAGAAAACCGTTCGATTATCACCTTGGAATTCAATTATGGTAATGATATTGATGTCATTACCAATGACATTCGTGATAAATTAGACTTGGTAAGTTCTTATTTACCTGATGGAGTCGGAAAACCGATTATTTTCAAATTTAGTACGGACATGATTCCTGTTATCATGCTTTCGGCAACTGCTAATCAGAGTTTACCAGCACTGTATAGAATTCTGGATGATAATGTTTCCAACCCGTTGGCACGTATTGCAGGTGTTGGTTCAGTTTCAATTACCGGAGCTCCCGAACGTGAAATTCAGGTTTATGTTGATCCGATAAAACTGGAAGCCTATAAATTGACCGTGGAAGGAATCGGTCAATATATACGTATGGAAAACGTAAATACTCCTGCCGGATCGATGGATATTGGTAGTGAAACCTATTCATTGCGTGTTCAGGGAGAATTTAAAGATGCCATGGAACTCAACAAAATTGTTGTTGGAAGTTCAAACGGGAAAACAGTTTACCTGTCGGATGTGGCCGTGGTAAAAGATGGATTGCAAGAGCGCGATCAACGTAGTTATACCAATGGTATACAAGGCGCAACAATTATAGTTCAAAAACAATCCGGCTCAAATACGGTACAAATAGCAGATGCAGTACGAAAAGCCTTACCCGGAATTCAGAAAAACCTTCCTTCAGATGTGAAATTGGATGTAATTATGGATACTTCCGATAACATCAAACAAACGATAAGTGGGTTGACTGAAACTGTTTTGTATGCATTTTTATTTGTAATGCTTGTGGTGCTATTCTTTCTCGGTCGTTGGCGCGCAACTTTAATTATTATTCTGACGATTCCAATTTCTTTAATAGCTGCCTTTATTTTTTTAGGATCTACAGGAGGTTCGTTGAATATAATCACATTAAGCTCTTTATCGCTTGCAATTGGTATGGTGGTAGATGATGCCATTGTGGTTTTGGAAAATATTACCACACATATTGAACGGGGAAGTAGACCAAAAAGTGCTGCCGTTAACGGCACAAATGAAGTTGCACTTTCCATTATCGCCTCTACGTTGACCATTATTGCGGTATTCTTCCCAATGACGCTGATTAGTGGTATGGCAGGTGTAATGTTTGGGCAATTGGGTTGGATGGTTACTATTATTATTACTGTATCCATGCTTTGTGCCTTGACATTAACTCCAATGTTGGCTTCACAATTATTAATTTTAAATCCAAAACGTACCAAAACGTTCGTTATGATTTATGGACCTATTGAACGTTTCCTTAATTGGTTGGATACGAGTTATGGAAAAATTGTAAATTGGGCAGTCCGTCATAAACTGGCTGTAGTTGGAATGGTTACCGTATTTTTTATCTTGAGTCTGATTCCGGCAAAATTTATTGGTACTGAGTTTTATCCGGCTCAGGACAATAGTAGAATAACGCTGACAATCCAAATGCCTATCGGTACTCGAGCTGAAATTACACGCGAAACAGCCAAAAAGCTGTATAATAAATGGAGACAAAAGTATCCTGAAATGAAAATGATTAATTATACTGTTGGCCAGGCAAGCAGTTCGAATGTATGGGGATCATTTCAACAAAATGGAAGTAATATTGCAAGTTTTTCTATAGGCTTAACAGACCTTAAGAAGCGTACAAGATCCATGTTTGAAATTTCCGACAGCATTCGTCATGATATTAACATGATGCCGGAAATTCACAAATCGAATGTGATTGCAGGTGGAGGAATGGGTATGATGGGAGGTCAATCTACGCTCGATGTTGAAATATATGGTTACGATTTTGCGGAAACCGATCGAATTGCCAGTGAATTATCAAAAAGAATAAAAAAGATTCCCGGACTTGTAAATACCTTGGTTAGTCGTGAAGAATATACACCTGAATATCAGGTAGAATTCGACAGGGAAAAATTGGCTATGAACGGATTGAATATTGCTACTGCTTCTAATTATTTGAGAAATAGAATCAATGGTCTTACAGCTTCACTTTATCGGGAAGATGGTGAGCAATATAACATTCAGGTTGTTTATGCACCTGAATATCGCCAGTCAATTGAAGATATTGAAAATATTATGATTTATAATCCTCAGGGACAAGGTATCCGATTGAAAGATTTAGGAAATGTAGTTGAACGATTTACACCACCAACTATAGAACGTAAAAGTCGGCAACGTGTAATTACCGTTTCTTCAACCGTTTCAGGAACTACGCTTGATAAGGCTGTGACTGCCATTAATGCACAGATTGCTCAGGTTAAAATTCCTTCAAACGACTATGTAGTTATAGGAGGTTCGTATAAAGATCAACAGGAATCATTTGGAGATTTAGGAACATTGATGTTAATAATTATCATGTTGGTATTTATCGTAATGGCATCTCAATTCGAGTCACTTACTTATCCGTTTATCATCATGTTCTCTATACCATTCGCTATTTCAGGAGTTATTCTGGCATTGGCAATTAGTGGAAGTACGTTAAATATGATGTCTTTTGTAGGATTAATTATGTTGATTGGTATTGTGGTGAAGAACGGTATAGTTCTGGTGGATTATATCAACCTGAACCGTGAACGTGGAATGGGAGTTATACGTGCAGTAGTAAATGGAGGTCGTTCACGTTTACGTCCGGTAATTATGACTACGCTGACAACCATTCTGGGTATGTTACCTTTAGCAATAAGTCATTCGCAAGGTTCAGAAATGTGGCGCCCAATGGCTGTAACAGTAATTGGTGGTTTGACAGTATCAACTATACTGACATTGGTTATTGTTCCGACAATTTATACTATGTTTGCTGCCAGTGGAATTAAACGTCAGCATCGTAAAAATAAAAAAATGATTGCTTTGAAACAAGCTGAAAATAATTCAGAGTTTTAATAGAATTATAAATTAATAAATAAGACTACAATGAAATCAATATTTATAGCATTCGATCAGGCTTATCTGGAACAAATTCTGACTATTTTAAGTACAAACCATGTTAGAGGTTATACCGAATGGGAAAATGTAAAAGGGAAAGGCTCTAAAACCGGCGAACCACATTTGGGGAGTCATGCCTGGCCTTCTCAGAATTCTTCCATCCTAACTGTTGTTGATGATGAAAAAGTGAAGAAAATTCTCAACGATCTAAGAACACTGGATGCCACATCAGTCAAAATGGGAATCAGGGCATTTGTTTGGAATATTGAAGACGGAATGTAAAGAGTCTTCATTCAGTACAAATGGAAACAGGGCACTTCAACTAATTGAAATGCCCTGTTTTTATTAATCTGTTGACTCTATTCAATTCTTATAGAAGAACCTAAATGATCTGATTTTTTGACTGATTTTGGATTGCCGTGGCATTCAATATCACTCGCTCCACTGGCTTTAGCATCTAAACTTTCGCTGGCATATAATTGCACTTGACTTGCTCCACTGACATCAACAACTGCATTTTTTGCAATCAGATTTTCAGCTTTTATTTCGCTCGCTCCCATTCCACGAATTTTGAAAGTTTGGCATTTACCTGAAATATCCGATTTTGATGCTCCTGTTACATTAAGATCCAAAGTCCCGCTAACGTTTACGTCCAAATTTGCTTTACTTGCTCCCACTAAATCTACCGATAAATTTGAAACGGTCAAGGGCGAAACTGTTTCAATTTTACAAGCTCCTTTCGCTTCCAGACTCCGAATTGAATCTCCTGAAATATGCACTTTAATAGTTTTATTCATCAAAATCTGATTGGAATAGATATGTAAAATGCCATTTTCAACATTTGTTTTAATTCTTGGTAAAAAATCACTTGGACTCGAAACTGTCACATTTTGGACAGAATCCTGATCCAGAATCAATTCGATATT
>JBBRTR010000050.1:0-18502 GCA_038244215.1 Bacteroidales bacterium | reverse complement strand
TATAAATACTAAAATCCTGTTTAAAACCGTATAAGAATTTAGTCTTTCTAATCTTTTAAAGCTGTTTCATGATGAAACAGCTTTTTTTTGACTCTAATTAACACCAAAAACATGTTTTAAAGCAGAAAATGAAAAATAGTCCAAAAAAGATTTTGTGCATATAAAACAATATACTATTTTTGGTCGACCAAATTATTGGTAAACCAATTCTATAGTACAAATAAATTTATATTAATAAATCCGGGTCGGAATGACTCAAAAAATCAAATCAATACGTAAATGAAAAAAAACAAGACAAGTAAACGATTCCTTAGGAATTTATCGTTGTTGTTCATATTCTTATGTATGAACATTGCAGGTGTATTTGCTCAGGTTAGAGTAAGTGGTGTAGTTGTTGACAAGAACAAAGAACCACTCATTGGAGTAAATATTATCGTAAAAGGTGAAAAGAACGGAACAATTTCAGATGTAAACGGCAAATATGAGATTCAGGTGCCAAGTTCAAATTCTGTTTTGGAATTTTCTTACATCGGCTACAAACCTGAAGAAAGAATGGTTGGAAACAACAAACTTTTGAATATTGTGCTTGAAGAAGATGCCCATGCCATTGACGAAGTTGTAGTGGTTGCTTATGGAACTCAACAGAAATCACATTTAACCGGTGCTGTAGCGTCTCTTAAAAATGATAAATTGGATGAAATTCCTGTTTCCCGTATCGATCAGGCTCTTCAGGGAAAGCTTGCAGGTGTTAATATTCAGAATATTGATCCTGAGGCTGGCGAAGCACCCGTAATCCGTGTTCGTGGTATGGGTTCGATAAGTGCTTCAGTTAGTCCACTTGTTGTTGTTGATGGATTTCCAATTCCCGATGGTTTATCATCAGTAAGTATGAATGATGTAGCATCAATCGAGGTATTGAAAGATGCAGCTTCTGCTGCTATGTATGGTTCACGTGCTGCCGGAGGTGTAATTCTAATCACTACCAAAAGCGGTAATATTAAAAAACCAAAATATCAATTTAAAATGTACTCAGGTATCAGAACAGCATTAAAGTTACCTGAAATGATGAGTACAGAGCAGTATACTCAACTACTTTATAATGAGGCTGCAATGCGTATGCAAGATCCATCAGTCGATGGAACTACAAATACAATGCTTTTCAATTTGATTACAACAGGTGAAAAAGCTAGCTATCTGATTCAAAAATACTTCGACGATCAACCAACTGACTGGTTGAATGAAGGACTTCGAAATAACGGTTCTTCCCAAAATTATCAGTTAAGTGCTTCCGGTGGAGATAAAAACCTGAAATATTATATTTCCGGTAGTTACAATAGTGAAGATGGAATAATGAGGAACAGCAATTATGATAAATATAATGTACGTGCCAAAGTTGACATTGCTTTATCTAAAAGAGTAAATATTGGCATCAATATTGCACCTTCATACAGCAGACAGGAAAAACCAATAAATGACTTAACAGATTATACCCGTTTTCCATCGTGGATGATGGTTCGCCACAATGCAGCAACTGCAGCCTTGTCAGGAAAAGTTGCAGGTGAATATGCGCAACCTTCAGATTTTAACGGAATCAACATGACTGGTGTAGGATTGAATGGTGAGGTTTGGGATGTCACTGGTGTAAATCCATTTAGCTCAAGCAATCAAAATCCAACATCTGTTCGTGAAAGGTCAAGTGTAATTACTGATGATTACAGATTGCAAAGTAATATGTATATGACAATTGACATTCTACCTGGTTTGCAATTCAAAACTTCTAATGGTGTTTATACTCAATATAAGGAATATAACAGAAAAGAACAAACTTCAGCTAGTAAAGCAAATGTGCCAAATACATTAAATCGTCAAACCACTTTTCATACTGAATTATTAACTGAGAATACCCTGAATTATACAAAGAAATATGGAGATCATGATTTCAGCGCTTTAGTAGGTTTTACTTACCAAGGAACAGGAAATCGTTTTAATCAGATTGTTGCAACTGGATTCCCAGATGAACAAATGCTTTCATTTAACCTTGCTTCAGCATTGATTATGGATAGTCCATCAATTAATGGTACAACATCTTTCTATTATACCGAGGCAATGGAATCATTCATTGGTCGTATTACATACGCTTATAAAGGGAAATATTTATTTTCAGGGAGTTTACGTTCTGATGGGAGTTCTAAATTTGCTGAAGGACATAAGTGGGGTACTTTCCCTGCCGGTTCAATTGGTTGGCGCGCTTCAGAAGAAAGTTTCCTTAAACAATACGATTGGTTATCCAATCTGAAAGTACGCGCAAGTTACGGTTTAACAGGAAATAACAATATACCTCAGTACTCATACATGAATACTGTAAATACAACCAATTATGTAACAGGTTCGGGAAATGGCAATCTTATAGCTGGGATGGCTTCAAACAGTTCATTTCTAGGAAATCCGGGTATAACCTGGGAGCAAACTGCCGAAGCAAATTATGGAATTGATTTAGGTTTTTTGAATAGCAAATATAATCTTACTGTTGAGTATTATAATTCAAATACCATTCAATTATTGCTTCAACAACCTGCCATGTATATTACTGGTCATCAAACATTTTGGAATAATATCGGTAAAGTGAATAATCAGGGAATTGAATTTGAACTGACAACTACTAATATTGAAACCAAGAATTTCAGCTGGAAAACAACAGCTAATCTATCACATAATAAAAACACCTTGATTAATTACGGCAACCGAGCTTATCAGGATAACTTCGGTGAACGAAGTGAAGTGTATCGTGCCATTGTTGACCAACCTTCTATTCAATATTTCGGCTACAAATCGGCTGGCGTTTATACTTCATTCGACGAAGTAGCAGCAGCTAAAGCATTAACCGATGGAAATGGAGCAGCATTTACCTACGCTAAATTTGCGCCGATATTAGGAGGATTGAAAGTTGTTAATACAAATGGTGATAATAAAATCGATCCTTCTGATCGTGTCGTACTCGGTTCGCCGTTTCCTGATTTCACTTATGGTATCACAAATAACTTTACTTTCAAAGGTTTTGATTTAAGTTTCCTGATACAGGGTGTTCAAGGAGGAAAAATCATTGATGGAAATTTGTATTATAATGAAAATCTTCGCTTAAATACAGCTTATACTTCTAATCGTTTCGTAAGTCCAATGTTCCCTGGCGACGGAAAAACGCCTTATTCGAATACTACTGCGGGAGGCGACTTATTGTTAACGGATTATGGAATTGCAGATGGTTCATATGCTGCTTTACGCGATTTTACATTTGGATATAATGTGCCTTCAAAAGTTGTCAAGCTTTTAGGTATTAGTCAGTTTCGTCTATATTTTTCAGCTCAGAATCTGATTTACTTAATGGCACCCGGATATAAAGGAGTAAATCCCGAAGCCCGTCGGAACAGCGGTCCTTATTCAGCGGCATTCCCTCTTGTTGATGGTTATCAACGTGGTGTATTCCCTCTTAACAGAACGTATACTGTGGGATTTGATATTAATTTATAAAACACGAAAATCAACTTAAATTAATCAATTCGAAAGTTTAAAATCATCACAATAACGATTTAAAAACAAAATGAAAATGAAAAATAAAATATATATAATAATAGCATTATTTGGAGTGATATCACTCTCTGCCTGTGACAATCTTATTACTGACGAACCACAGTCAGCATTAACTCAGGTAGACTTTTTCACTACACCAGCCCGAATTAATGCAGGTATTATGGGCTGTTACGAAGGCATGGCAAACATTGCTCAGGATGAATGGAAGTTTACCGAACTCAGAAGTGACAATACATGTGTGTCAAGTTATGGAACCGGGACACCTTTTCGGGCAGATCTTTGTGACTTAAAATTTATGAGGACTTCACCCAGTCAAACTGAGTTGTTAAGTTTTTGGTACGAATATTTCCAAAATATCTCAAACGTAAATGCAATTTTACCTTCTGTTGCATCCGGACAGACTTATTTACCATTAGAACCTCAACGTGCTCAATACGAAGGCGAATTACTTTTTATAAGAGCTTTTCACTATTACAAACTTGTAAACCTTTGGGGTGACATGTTTAAAGTGACCAAAGTTATTGGTCCGGCAGAAGCAAAAACAATTCCACGTTCACCGGTTTCCGAAATTTATAATGAAATTATTATTCCGGATTTATTAAAAGCAGCTGATGAACTACCAAGTTCTTATTCAAGTACTGATGTCGGAAGAATTACCAAATGGGCCGCAAAAAGCTTACTTGCAAAAGTGTATATGATGATTGGTGGCGATGCTAATTTGACTTTGGCAAAAAGTTTACTGGAAGAAGTATTGGCTGCTCCGGGATATGGATTACTTACAACCGGAGTCAGTGTGGGTGGTAATTTGTTGAGCCCTTACGCAAGTATTTTTGATCCTTCTAACGAAATGAATAAAGAAATCATTTTTGCAATTCGTTACAAAGGTGGAGCTCAGGGAATTGGATCTTCATTCTGGGGAACTTTTGCTCCTGAAGGTTCAGCCAACTTATTATTGAAAGTTGGAACTCCACTTGGGAATAATAATCCAACTCCGGACGTTATGAAAGTTCTTAAAACGGATTCTTTAACTGATACGCGTATTAATGCCAGTTTCAGATTGTGGCTCAGACCAAATTCAACAACTTACCTTCAATATATTTCCAAATATATCGATTCTAATATTTCTCAAGCTCTGCAAGGTGAAAATGACTGGATAGAAATACGTTATGCAGATATTGTATTACTTCACGCCGAAATTGCAGCTCAGCAAAATGATTTTCCAACTGCTTTATCAGACGTAAATAAAATCAGAGTCCGCGCAGGAGTTAAACCTTATATCAGTTTGGATTCAAAAATCGAAGCCCTGGATTCTGTTTATACTGAACGTCGTAAAGAACTTGCTTTCGAAAATCAACGTTGGTTCGATTTGCTTAGAATGAATAAGGCTTATGGAGACCCAAACAAAGCCCTCAACATTCTGAAAACAAGTATTTTTATTACTGATTGGACAGTGCTATATTCATTGTATAACCCAATTTTACCTCCAATTCAGAGTACATTTACAACTGACCATTTATTATTGCCAATTCCTCAACAGGAAATTGATACAAATAACGATATGGTAATTCCACAAAATCAGGGTTATTAATTTTAAAATTTTAATGTTATGAATCAAATAAAAAAAATATTCAAACCTTTATTATTCACAGTTGCTTTGGGATTTGGATTAAGCTCCTGCACTGTGGATGAGCCGATAGTTGTAGTTCCAAAGACTGTAGATCAATATGTTGCTCAATTCCGTGAATATGTTGCTTCCGAAAGAACAAATCTGGATACTTGTAAAGTTGGATATAATAAGGGAAATTTTGCTCAAATTTCTGCAACATCATTTAATTCTTATACTACAGCATATCGAACAGCTTTAAAAGCTGATTCTGCTGTAATTGTTAGTCCTGGAGTTACGATTGCTCAACTTGTTACAGCAAATCAAACATTAGCAGTACCTGGAAAAGCTTTCTGGGGGAAAATTAATATTTCGGATCGCAGACCGCTGAACGACTTAATTGTTGCATCGAACGCACTGAATACCGCAACTGTGGTTGGAACGACCGTTGGTCAGGTTCCACAAGCTGCTAAAACAGCTTTCACGACTGCCATTGCTACAGCAACAACAACCCGTGATGCATTGACAACGATAGACCGTCAGGTTTCAGATGGTGTTACTGCACTTAATGCTGCTAAACAAGCATTTACTGATGCTATCGTAAAATAAATATTTTCATTCTCAAACTTCTTCAAAGTATTTCACTTTGGAGAAGTTTTATTTTTTTAGTCTTCATTTTGAAAAATAGAGTAAACCTTCTACATTTATCAATCCATCTTTTCTTCAAATATTCCATCCAAATGAACAGAAAACTTTCAATTCTTTTAATAATCCTCACTTGCATTTCAATTGATATAGCTGCAAAAAAATATAAAGTTGCAGACATGACTCAATACAAAGAAAAAGTAAAAACATTGGTAGCCGGTGATACATTGATATTGGCTAATGGAGTTTGGAAAGATGCACAATTGGTTTTCAAGGGTGTAGGTGAAAAAAGTAAATATATCTGTCTGGAGGCTGAAACGTCCGGTAAAGTAAGGTTTGAAGGAAAATCAAGTCTTCAAATATCAGGACAATGGCTACAAATTTCAGGATTAGTTTTTGTGAATGGAAGCACCCCTAAAGGAGCAGTTATTGACTTCAAAACCAGTTCAAAAGAGTATGCATACGATTGTCTTTTGACAAATTGTGTGATCGACAAATACAATAAGTCCAGTAAAGATTCAGCAGATCATTGGATCGGGCTCTATGGAAAAAGAAATACCATTGAATATTGCTATTTTGCAGGAAAATCAAATCAGGGAACTACACTGGTTGTTTGGCCCAATGATTCAAATTCCATCAATAATAATCACTTGATTTACCGGAATTATTTTGGAGCAAGACCACGACTCGGTGCTAACGGAGGTGAAACAATCCGCATCGGAACAAGTCAGGTTTGTACTAATAGTTCAGGAACTATAGTTGAGGGAAATTATTTTGAACATTGCAATGGTGAAGTCGAAATAATTTCGAACAAGTCATGCGATAATAAATTTTCGAATAATACATTTTTTGAATGCGAAGGAACTTTGACTTTACGACATGGAAATCGGGCAACAGTTTCAGGAAACTGGTTTCTTGGAAACGGAAAAGAATATACGGGCGGTGTCAGGGTAATAAATGAAGGACATTTAATTTACAATAATTATTTCTACAAACTTCGTGGTGAAGATTTCCGTTCGAGCCTCACCCTCATGAATGGAATTCCAAATACACCCGCAAACGGTTATCTTGCTGTAAAAAATGTGGTTATTGTGAATAATACCTTTTATGATTGTTCAAGTCCGTGGGCTTTTGGAGTCGGTTTTGGTGAAAGAGACCGAACTGTAACTCCACAAAACACCTTATTATTGAATAATCTGGTCTATTGCCCAAATACAGCAGAAATAATCAAACACGTAGATAAAACGGATGGTATTATTTTAAATAACAACATTTTGATAAATAATAAAGGAGTTTTGGCTGAACCGGGGTGTGTACCGGGTGAAGCACTTATGACAAAAGTTTGGGGAGTGGATGTACCCTATACTACTGTAAAAGCAAAAAAATTACCTTATGTAAAATACGATTTGGTTGGACAGCTTCGAGTTGATGCTGTTATTGGCGCATTACAGAACAAAGATGCAAAAGCGGCAGTTGAAATTGCGACTTCCGTAAATTGTGGTCCACAGTGGTATGTTTCTAGTAATTCGGCAACTGCTCAAAAAACTATTTCAAAAGGAAAAATAGTAACTGTAGAGTCAGGGCTTGATAATCTTTCCAAAGCCATTAAAAAAGCCGGAAGTAATGATGTTCTTTTATTATCAGCTGGTGAATATATTATTAGCAATAAGATCTCAATTTCAAAAAACATAAGCATCAAGAGCGTTGACTTGAAAACTAAACCGATTATCAAATTATTATCAGAACGAGATAATAATAGTTTCTTTGAAATTGGTGGAAATGCACGCGTTTATATTGAAGGAATTGCTATAAATGGTGACAGCAAAGCTAAGTTTCCGGCAAAATATGTTATCACTTCCGCAAAAGAAGGCGCAAATGGATATTCATTAATAATGAATAATTGTGAAATTTACGATGTAAACGTTGAAACAGGAGCCATTTTTAAAGCCATCAAAGGTTCAATAGCTGACTCGCTGAAAATATCAAATTCAATTATAAGAGATTCATACAGAGCATTCAATTTGGCTGAGGAGAAAGATGATGTTGGAAAATATAGCGTAGAAAATTTGATATTTGACAATACTGTTTTCAGTAATATAAGTCAATATGCACTTGATTATTACCGAGGTGGAAACGATGAATCAACTTTAGGTGGTTCATTGAACGTAAATCATTGCGTTTTCGATAATGTGGCTAAGGATGAGAAACAAACAATATTAAAATTGACAGGTATTAAAAATATTAAGATCAATAATTCTATATTCAACAACTCGGCTGCTAAAACTTCGTTAAAACTATCAGGTTCAAAAAACATGATTTCCAACTGTGATTTTAATAGTTGTGCTAAACCAAAAATTGAAGCTGGAGCACAATCTTCAAATCTTTTATTTGTAAGCCCGAATTTTGAAAAAAATAGTTATAAACTTTCTCAAAAATCAGGTCTTAAGGGCAAAGGATCAGAAGGTAGTAATATAGGTTTACGCTAAAAATACAACATTCACTGTCAATCAAGTATATCTAATTCTCAATAATTTTGATAAAATGAACACGAATAAAAAAATCTTAAGTTTGTTTATTGCTGCCCTCTTTACTTTTTCGCTTCTTTCGGCTAAAAATTACAAGGTAAACACTATAACCGAATTAAATTCAAAGATAAAGAATGCCCAACCCGGCGATTGCATTATAATGGCAAACGGTGTCTGGAACAATGTTCAAATTGTTTTCAAAGCAAAAGGAACAGAAAAGAAACACATTAGTTTAATTGCCGAAACTGCTGGTAAAGTGCAAATTGAAGGAATTTCAAATCTTTCAATATCAGGGGAATATCTTGATGTGAATGGACTCGTTTTTACAAATGGATATGCACCGAAACGTTCAGTAATTGAATTCAGAACTTCGGAAAAAGAATATGCATATAATTGCAAAGTTGAAAATTGTGTGATTGATAAATTCAATCAACCTACACGGGAAAATGAAGATAACTGGGTTGTTTTCTGGGGGAAACACAACACGTTTACACATTGTTATCTGGGCGGAAAAACAAATATCGGAACAACTTTAATTGTTTGTCCGAATGATTCAAACAGTATTCACAACAAACACCTGATTTCCAAAAATTATTTCGGTACGCGACCTCGTTTGGGTTCAAATGGAGGTGAAACAATGCGAATTGGAACAAGTGAAGTGTGTCTGAATAGTTCCGAAACAATAGTTGAAGGGAATTATTTTGATCATTGTAGTGGCGAAGTGGAAATCATTTCCATCAAATCAAGCGATAATATAATTACAAACAACGTCTTTTTCGAATCGGAAGGAAGTTTAGTTTTACGACACGGAAATCGAGCAATAGTTTCCGGAAACTGGTTTATCGGTAATGGAAAACCATTTACAGGTGGAATACGTGTAATCAATGCCGGACATAAAATTTTCAATAATTTTCTTTACAAACTTACCGGTGACGAATTCCGTTCTCCACTAACAATTATGAACGGGATTCCCGATTCACCATTAAGTGGTTATGCTCAGGTAAAAAATGTAATGATTGCCAACAATACTTTTTATGACTGTGCTCTTCCTTGGAATTTCTGTGTAGGTAAAAGTGAACGTAACCGCATTGCCAGACCTCAAAATGTGGAATTAATCAACAATTTAGTTTATTGTCCGAACGATAAAGAGCTGATAAAAAGTTATGATAAAACAGATGGAATTACGCTGACAGACAACCTAATGATTTCAACAAAAGGAGTTTTAGACGGAAAAGGAACAATTCCCGGAGAAGTCCTTAAATCTAAATACTCAAATTACGAATTTGTATATTCAACTGCAAGTACTCAAAAGAATCCGCTTGCCTCAGTTGATATTTTGGCACAGCCAATTAAAAATCCTGTTGTAGGAGCATTTCAAAGTAACGAAGAAAAAGCAAAAACTGAAATTGCCGGTTCAGACAATTGCGGTCCGCAATGGAATTTCAAAGCAATGGTATTTCCAAAACCTGAAAACACTGAAAACAAAACAATTAAAGTGAAAGCCGATGCTGAAAATCTTTATGCTGCAATAGATAAGGCCCATTCCGGAGATATTTTGCTACTTGATTCGGGGACTTATTCTTTAACCGGAAAAATAGTATTTACAAAAAGTCTGACATTGAAATCATCCTCAAAACTAAAATCAAAACCGCTTATCAAAATGAATGCAACAGTTGCCGGTGAACCCATATTTGAACTGTCATCTGATGCAAAAATTCGTTTTAGTGGAATCGAAATTGTGGGTACAAGTACAGGAATATCACCACAATATGCTTTCATGACCAGTGATCATGCATTGCGCTATTCTTTATTTATTGACCGTTGTGATATTTCGGGATTCAATCAAAAAGATGGCTCCATTTTCAATAGTCTATATTGCACTATGGCTGATTCAATTATAATTTCCAATTCGGTTTTACGCGATTCCTATTCAGGGATTAATTTGCACAAAGAAAAAGAGGACGGAAAATATAATGCTGAAACCGTTATTCTGAATAATTCTGTTTTTGCAAATATGAAGGAGTATGCACTCGATTATTATCGGGGAGGAAACGACGAATCGACGGTTGGAGGTTCACTAGCCATCAACCATTGTGTTTTTGATTCGGTCGGAAGTGCTGATAGTCAGGCTATTTTAAAACTATCGAGAATTATGTATGTAAAAATAGACAATTCGATATTCTCAAATACAAAGGCAGCCACTTCCATGACACTCTGGGGTTTGTACGATAAAATTTCAAATTGTTGTTTCTTCAATAGTCCAAAACCTGAACTAACAAAGGATGCCAAATCAAAAACTTTGATTTTTGAAAATCCAGGATTTGAAAACAATGGATTTACGCTTGCTCCAAATTCGGTATTGAAAAACAAAGCTAGCGATGGTAAAAACATCGGACTCAGATAACCATAAAGAGGCAAGATAATTTTCTGTTTCTAAAAATTAAAAACTTAGGAAATGTCAATAAAACACTATCTTACAATGTTGCTACTGGTCGGAATTTCAATTCCGACTATAGCTTCTATTAAAGTTGAAAATCCAAAACAGCAACAACAACTTAATCAGATTGAAAATAGCATCATCCAAACCGAAAAAGAACGTGTTTTAAGATTGGCAAACGGTTTTCTGAATGAAAAGCCCGAAACCGTAACTTCACATGTTTGCTCCAGAAGTGCCGGTGGAATTCATGATTTTTATTCTGAAGCAACATACTGGTGGCCAGATCCGAAAAATCCGGATGGTCCTTATATTCGAAAAGATGGTTTAAATAATCCAGCTAATTTCGATTTTCATCGTCAGGCAATCAGTCAGTTCTCATGGGTTGTAGGCACGTTAACTTCGGCCTACTTGTTAACTGCTAATGCAAAATATGCCAAAGCAGCAGTAAAACATTTACAAGCATGGTTTGTCGATTCGGCTACTTTAATGAATCCAAATATGCTTTATGCTCAAGCAATTAAAGGTGTAAATACCGGACGAGGAATTGGAATAATAGATGCCATTCCGTTTATTGAGGTGACAAAATCAGTTCAGATTTTGGAAGAATCACCTTATTTGAATAAAATAGACAATCAGAAAATTCATGTTTGGTTTACTGATTTTATGACCTGGCTGAACACTCATAAATATGGAATCGACGAAATGAATGCAAAAAATAATCATGGAACATGGTGGTATGCACAAGTTGCTTCTTATGCTTCACTTATTAGTGATAAAACTATGTTAGAAAAATGCAAAAAAGATTATGTTGATATTCTTTTACCAACACAAATGGCAAAAGATGGAAGTCTTCCTCTCGAAATAGAACGAACGAAGCCTTACTCCTACTCGCTTTTTTGCCTTGATGGATTTGCAACCCTAACTTATTTGCTCTCAAATTCGGGTTATGATGGTTGGAATTTCACTTTACCCGATGGTCGCGGGATGCAAAAAGGGGTTGACTTTATGAAACCATTCGTGAAGGATAAAACAAAATGGCCTTACACGAAAGATATTTCGCATTGGGATGAACAACCCGGCAGAAGACCTTTTATGATTTTTGCCGCTATCATGCAGAAACAGCCCGAATGGATTTCCATTTGGAAGAAATGCAGTGCTGAGTTTCCAAGTGACGAAAGTAAACGAAATATGCCGCTAAAAAATCCAATATTGTGGCTGGATATAACAAAACCAATTAAATAGATTTAAAATTAAAAGTATTCAATATGTTACAGAAAATAAAAACTATTATTCTTATTTCCACTCTTCTAACAGGTTCAACATCTTTGTTTTCAGCAAAACTTTCAAAACAGGATGAATGGATAAAGACTGCCATCAATCGTTCGGAATACCAGTTACTCGCAGCAGCAGAAAAATACACATCCGAGAAATCAAATCCGAAAACTTTTGAGAATGGAAAAGTATCTTTTGCAGGCATAAACGACTGGACTTGTGGTTTTTTCCCAGGTTCATTGTGGTATATGTACGAACTCACTAGAAATGAAAAATTTAAATCAGAAGCTGAGTATTATACAGGCTTAAATGATGCGGTTAAATATCGTAAAAACACGCATGACTTGGGTTTTATGTTATATTGCAGCTATGGAAATGGGTACCGTTTAACAGGAGATACTTCTTTCAAAAAAGTACTTTTAACCGGAGCAAAATCGCTTGAAACACGTTTTCATGCAAAAGTTGGATTAATAAAATCATGGGAATCGAAAAAACAATGGCAATATCCTGTGATAATAGACAACATGATGAATCTGGAATTTTTATGTGAAGTTTCAAAAATGACCGGAGATAAAAAGCTCGAAGAAATTAGCATTTCTCATGCCGACAAAACCTTAAAGAATCATTATCGCCCGGATTACAGCAGTTATCATGTTGTTGATTATGATAGCATTACAGGAAAGGTTCTTCATAAACAAACTGCTCAGGGTTATGCAGATAACTCGTCATGGGCACGCGGTCAAGCCTGGGGACTTTACGGATTCACCATGATGTATCGTGAAACAAAAGATCCGAAGTATCTCAATCAGGCAATCAAAATTGCAGCCTACATTCTAAATTATCCAACATTACCCAAAGATAAAATTCCATATTGGGACTATAATGCACCTAACATTCCAAATGAACCACGCGATGCTTCAGCTGCCGCAATTACCGCTTCAGCGCTTATTGAACTGAGTGGATACGTAAAAAACCACCCGGAATACTTCAAAACTGCAGAAACCATCCTACGGAATTTGACCTCTGATGAATACTTAGCAAAAAAGGGTGAAAACGGATTGTTTATTTTGAAACACTCAACCGGCAACTGGCCAAAAAACTCAGAAATTGATGTTCCTCTAAGTTATGCAGATTATTATTATCTGGAAGCAATAGGAAGGTACATAAAAGTAAAAAAGATAAAATTATAGTCGCTAAATAAAAGTTGACAGTAAGTAGTTTTAAGTTTCTATATATGATGAAAATAAATTGAGAGAAACTGAAACTTACTTTTGCATTTTATTTGTCTTTTGCTCTTTAATTTAAAGGCTACTAGAACAAATCATACTAAATCAAACATCATGAAATTATACTGTGTTAAATTGTTTTTCGTTTCATTTTTAGCATTAAGTCCTGTTCTCATTTTTTCGCAGACTGTTTTAAATGCCGATGGACCGGGAAATACTTATGAGTTGATAAATAGTGTATTGGCGCCTGGGGCAACGGCTGTAGAAACACCAGATCAATTCGATCCGGCTTTTGGTCGACATATTGCTGAAGTTTGGGATGCTGATTTAAATCAATACGTCTTTGAGTTTTATCTTCATACCAGCGTTCCTAATGAATTGCAGGACGAAGCAACCGGCGACACGGATCGGCAGCGTTGCGAAATAAAAACATACGCTTCATCACCTGCAAATTTAATTGGAACCGTAGGAGAATCAATAATTTACAAATGGCGATTTAAAGTCCCTACCGGCTTTAAACCATCACCGAGCTTTACGCATATTCATCAAATAAAAGCAGTTGGTGGCGACGATGGAAATCCTATTTTTGTGTTGACAGCCCGTTATTACTCAACAGGAAATAAACTGGAATTAACTAATTATGATAATGATAATATTTCAAAAAAGCTGACCAGTGCCAATTTATCACTTTTTGAAAATACTTGGGTTGAAGCCACCGAAAAAATACTCGTGGATAATCTTCACGGAACGTATTCCATGTCAATCGCCAGAGTGAGTGATGGAGCGGTTCTGTTATCGTATACAAATAATAATATCGGAACAATACGGACAACAAATAATTTTATCAGACCCAAATGGGGAATTTACCGTAGTTTGCTAAATGTTTCGTATTTACGGGATGAATCACTGCGGTTTAATAGTTTCTCCATTCAAGAAGTTCCTTCTACAGCGGTTCAGACTCCAACGACAAATCCAAATTTTCAAGTTTCAATAGACAAAAATACTGATAAAGGAAAAGTTGAATACTATTTAAGCAATAATGAAGCTTTTAGCATTAACATCTATAATCTTAACGGTCAGCTTGCAAAGAATATTATTACAGAAAAAAATCAGAAGCAAGGCAATTATTCTTATTCATTTGATACTTCAAATTTAATAAATGGCGTCTATATTGTTCGATTTCTGACTGCTAAGTCTGAAATTACAAAGAAGATAATTTTATAAACCAGTCTTTTAAAAAATCTATTATGAAAATCAAAAATTCAATCATACTGATACTCCCGTTTATGTTATTCTCATTGCTACAGCTATCGTACAGTCAGAATAAAAAAAGATTAAATGATAACTGGCAATTCTTGAAAGAAGATTTGGGAAGCCCGTGGGAAGCAGTTCGACCTCTTGTGAAACTAGGAAATCCGGAATGTTATCCTATCTGGGAAAATGTTACTTTGCCTCATTGTTTCAATGCCACCGACGGTGTGGATCCGGATGTAAATTATTATCAGGGACCGGGTTGGTACCGTACTCAACTTGATATTAAAAACCCTTTCGATAAAGGCAGAACCTTGTTACATTTCGAAGGAGCCGGACAAGAGACTGAAGTTTATGTTTATACTACCAAGGTTGGATCTCATGTTGGTGGATATGACGAATGGACGGTAGACATTACTGATGCCGTAAATGCATTTCTTCAAAATAAAGCTGAATTGAAACGTTTTAAAGGGATGATTCCAATTTCAATTCGTTGCGATAATACACGCGATACCGAAAGAATTCCGTCTGCACTCTCCGATTTCAATATTAATGGCGGAATTTATCGCTACCTGAATCTGGTTTATGTTCCTGCTCTATCAATCGAACGTGTTAATATTAATTCCAAAGTAGACAACAAAGGCAATTTAGGAAAATATGATATTGTTTTAAAAACCTACAATAAATCTGCCGCAACAAAAGGAAATGTAAAAATTGAAATTATAGATCCGAAAGGAAAAACGGTTCTCACAAACGTTCAGGATATTACAACGAATGATAGTGAAAAAACAATTTATACGTCAACTTTAAAAAAACCAATGCTTTGGTCGCCTTCTCAACCAAATTTGTACACTTGCAAAGTTACGTTGACTTCAGAAACCGGAACACAAAGCAGTACCGAACATTTTGGTTTCAGAAATTATGAATTTGTTGATTACGGACCATTTAAACTCAACGGGAGTCGGTTGTTGATTCGTGGAACACACCGTCATGAAGACCATGCCGGTGAAGCTGCTGCTATGACTGAATCACAGATACGGAAAGAAATGATACTCATAAAAGAGATGGGAGCTAATTTCATTCGTCTTGGACATTATCAGCAGTCATCAATTGTTTTAAACTTGTGTGACAGTCTTGGCATTCTGGTTTGGGAAGAAATTCCCTGGTGTCGTGGTGGTGTGGGTGGTGAAACCTATAAAAATCAGGCTTACCGCATGATGACCAATATGATTACCCAACATCGTAATCATCCCGCTGTCATACTTTGGGGATTGGGAAATGAAAACGATTGGGAAGGCGATTTCCCGACTCTTCCAAAATCTCAATTCGAAAAAGAAGTGCGTGATTTCATGTCAAGTCTGAATGATTTAGCCCACAAATTAGATCCTTCTCGCCTGACCACAATTCGTCGCTGCGATTTCGCAAAAGACATTCCGGATGTGTATTCTCCTTCAATTTGGGCAGGTTGGTATCGGGGTATTTACACAGAATATAAAGAGATGTCCGAAAAAGAAATAAAGGGCGTTAAACACTTTTTCCATGCTGAATGGGGCGGTGACTGTCAGGCAGGAAGGCATTCTGAAACTCCTGATAGTGTTTTGCAAAATATCCCAACGGGACAAGGTGTGGACGAACGATTGGGTGATGCTTCACTTTACGGTGGCGCGGCACGTGTTTCGAAGGATGGAGACTGGAGCGAATCTTATATTTGCAACTTGTTCGACTGGACATTGAAAGAACAGGAAACCATGCCGAATCTGACCGGATCAGCATTCTGGACATTTAAAGATTTCTCTACACCGGTTCGACCTGAAAATCCGGTTCCATACATGAATCAAAAAGGAGTGGTGGAACGCGATGAAACCAAAAAAGAATCCTATTATGTATTTCAATCCTATTGGGCTGAAAAACCAATGGTCCATATTTATGGACACAGTTGGCCAACCCGTTGGGGATATGCAGGTGAAGAACGAATGGTAAAAGTATATTCTAATTGCGATGAAGCCGAACTGATTTTCAATGGAAAAAGTATGGGAATCAAAAAACGAAATTCACAAGATTTTCCTGCCGCAGGACTGCGCTGGAATGTGGTTTATACTAAAGGAGAAAATTCGCTAAAAGTAATTGCGAAAAAGGGAAAAGTGACTGTAACCGACGAAATAAAACAAAACTATCAAACGGATAAATGGGGCAAACCTTCTAAAATGACTTTGACAAAAATAGAACAGCGAAATGATACTGCAACTATTGAAGTAAGGTTGTTTGATGCAAAGAATATACTTTGCTTGGATGCCCGAAATATAGTAAGATTTGGCCTTGCCGGTGACGGTAAGCTTATTGATAATCTCGGAACTGCATCCGGTTCACGGATAGTTGAACTTCAAAACGGACGTGCAATAATTCGTGTAAAATTAAATGGAGGAAAAAACATCACAACAGTAAAATCAGAAGGAATTCCAACTGTATTTTGTGAACTTTAAAAACCAAAATATATGGACTCAATATCTAGAAGAAATTTTCTTAAAAGGTCGGCATTAATAGCTGCTTCTATCCCATTTTTGGGTGCTGGCGAAAAATTATTAGCTGTAAATACTGTAACGCAGAATACCGATAAATTAGATATAAGTATTTTCTCAAAACATCTTCAATTTCTGGATTATAAAGCTCTTGGTGAAAAGGTGGCAGCTATGGGATTCGATGGAATTGATCTGACAGTTCGTAAAGGTGGACATGTTGAACCCTTAAAAGTAAAAACTGACTTGCCAAAAGCCGTTGATGAAATTAAAAAAGGTGGTTCAAAAGTGACGATGATGTCAACCACCATCGAGAAAGTAAGTAATCCATTGGATGTTGATGTTTTAAATACTGCTTCCGAATGTGGAATAAAGTACTATCGGCCTAACTGGTTTAAATATCCTGAAGGGAAAACATTACCCGAATCGTTGGACATGTATGCATTACAAATAAAGGAACTGAGTTTGTTGAATAAAAAGCTGGGTATCATTGGTTGTTATCAAAACCATGCAGGAAATCTCGTAGGTGGTTCACTTTGGGAAGTTTACAAAATATTGGAATTGGCGAATAAAGAGTATTTTGGTTCGCAATATGATATTCGTCATGCCAAGGTGGAAGGTGCAAATTCGTGGGTGAATGGGTTGGAACTGATTCATAAACAGATAAAAACAATTGTTGTAAAAGATTATAAATGGGGTATTATAAATGGCAAGTGGGAATTGATAAATGTACCGATAGGCGATGGTATGGTCGATTTCACAAAGTTTTTCAGAATGTTGAAGAATTATCAAATCAAAGTACCTGTTTCCATGCATTGCGAATATGATTTGGGGGGTGCCGAGAAAGGAAACCGGACAATTTCTGTTTATCCTCAGGTAGTATTCGACGCAATGACGAAGGATTTGAATGCAATTCAAAAACTCTGGAAGGAAGCTTAAATAAATAATTAATCAATAATACATCTATTATGAAAACAAAAGCTGTACTATCACTTGTATTTCTCACTATCTCAATCATTGGCTTTGCACAAGAAAGCGAAATAAAGAAGGTGACTTTTCCGGAAGGTTACGAGTCAAAAATTGATGAAGTCTATACTCGCGTAAAGGGATGGGAAGGGCGATTGGACGCGTATTATAACCCCAAAAGCGCAGAACCCACTCCGGTTGTTTTGCATATTCATGGTGGTGGCTGGAATCATGGCACAAAGGAAAGTCAAAGTGGTTTTAATTCCTATTTCAAAGCTGGATTTGCTGTAGTCAATGTAGAATATCGTTTGGTGCAGGTTGCCCCTGCTCCCGCCGCCATCGAAGATATCAGAACGGCACTCAACTACATTAAAGTAAATGCTAAAAAGCTGAATATTAATCCCGATAAAATAGTGATCGAAGGCGGTTCGTCGGGAGCACATTTAGCTTTAATGGCTGGCTTATTGGAAAACAATCCT
>JBBRTR010000049.1:0-18979 GCA_038244215.1 Bacteroidales bacterium | reverse complement strand
TGGTGAAGCCGTAAACGTACGGTTTGCGGCAAGCTCTGCACCTGCAGCATCTTTTTCTACATAAGCCCAATCACCATTACCACTGCAATACTTGTATTGTAAGGTCGCTAAAGTAACAGTTTTATCAGTAAAATTAGCTTCATCCAGTGTAACAGTGTAATGTGTTGCATCCACCATTGTACATTGTGTCATAGCAAGTTGATTCCAACCGTTAAAATTGCCTACTACCCAACATTGGTAAGTTGGACTGGGAACCGTGACATTGAAAACTCCTGTTGCAGCTTTTGTTGTTGCAAACATGCTCAAAAGAGCAATTGCGAAAGTAAAAACTTTTTTCATAATGATAATTTTTTAAATTGAATTAATTAATTAAGTTTAAAGATATAATATTATACAGTGTCATGAATACACTTTTAGATTCAAATCTAAAACAAGTATGAGTATTAAAATGTTTTCAGAAAATGCTTTTATTCAAATATCAAAAAGGACTTTGTAAGTGCTTGATATAATTAAAAATAAACGTTAAGAGTTCAATTATCAAATTCTTTACTTAACAAAAATAGCGTATTAATATACAATATTATTCCAAATTACCTAATTATATCAAGAAAATTTATGCAAACGTTTGCAATTTTATTATTTCATCATTTAATCATGATGCCAAAATAATCAGTAAGCTAAGTATCATTTGATTATAAGATGGTTCAAAATATCAATCACCTTTTCCATCTGCAAGAAGCGATACTTTTTGATGGTAATGTGTAGACAAATGAATGAGTTTCATCAGCCAACGTAAGTTTTATTGAACTATTCGTATCATTTTGCATTACAACACCATAAGTCCCATCGGTATTGAGTACTGCTGTTAAATATAATCCGGAAGATTGAAAACCGCTTGTTCCAATTCGAACTGCTCCGGGTGAAATAGCTTTTGACAGATGTCCAATCACATAAAAGTGGCTCTTTCTGTCTAAAGTTGCATAATCGGTAGTACTAATATCAACTGCTCCATAACAGGTAGTACAGCCACCCGGACGATTAGGTGCACCATTTTGATCAAGCATATAATTCCAAACGATAACCGCTTTTGAGTAATAGTTTAAAGTTCCAATACCCAGTTCACGCATACTCCACATTAAATCACCATCAAAACTGTAATTCCATGATCCAATTGACATCTCAGTAAAATATAGATTTTTGTTCGGATATGCATTATGAACATTCAATAACTCAATTTTATCACCTCCATAAGCATGAAATGCTGCACCGTCAACATATTTTGCAGCTTCCGGATCTGCATATATTTTCAACGGATAACCTATTTGATCCGGGATATTATCATAATTATAATTGTGGTCAAACACCAGTATTTTTGTAGATATTCCTGATTCGGAAAATTTTGGTCCAAGTGCTGTTTTTATAAAAGCAGATTGTTCTTGCCATGTCATATATAATGATGCTGAATTTCCACGATTCAATGGTTCGTTTTGAATGGTAATGGCATCAACATTAATTCCTTCAGCTTTCAGCGCTTGAATGTATTTCACAAAATAAGTTGCATAATCCTGATAATAAGCAGGATTTAATTGCCCACTTGTCCATGAGTTAAAGGGCTTCAAGTCAGTTAGATTATTCACTTTCATCCACAGCGGACAAGTCCATGGTGAACCCAAAATTTTGAGCTTGGGATTTATTGCCAAAATCTCCTTTAAAATTGGAAATAAATCTCTCTTATCATATTCATTTATTGCAAAGTTTTCAATCCCTGGCGTATCACAGCAAGTATATTCACCCATAGAAAAATCAGAACAACCAATGGAAATTCGAATATAGCTATATCCCATTCCGGTAACCGGATCAAAAGTTTCCGTGAGTAACTTTGTCCGATTTGCAGCAGTCATCTTTAATAAATTATAGGCTGAAGAACCCGTTATTGCAGCACCAAAACCATCAATTGTCTGAAATGTATCCGAAGGCTTCATGGTAATCGTTGTTTCAACTGCCATATTTGGTTTTGTACTGAAACTTAAAGGAACAGGTGTAAACAACATCGATTTATTTGCAGTAGTTACATATACATCCACATCTGTCTTTGCCGGAGTTATTACCGGAGTAATAATTTCTTCCGTTTTACAAGCAGATAATGATAAACTTAAAAAGCAAGTCGTTAATATCAATAGTTTTTGTTTGAACATCGTATTAGTTTGAATATTTAAAACTTAGTTGAATTTCATAATTCTCTTTTAACTAATTTTATAATTGGGAAATTAGTCAGTTCTCTAATTCAAAACTAATTTCCCAATTAATATTTTTAATTCATTTTTTCAGCTTTGATTGTCATATCATTCTGATTAATCGTAATTTTATAAACACCGGAGAATGGATTAGCACTTAATCCCACTGTATTTCCAACATTCCCTGTTACAGAGCTTGCAGACAGTGGTGATGAAACTATATAATCGGTAGACTCATGTTCTCCTCCATTCCAACCACGTATATCGAAGAATTTGAAATTCAAGGTTCCAATAAGAGCAGTTGCATCGGTTGCTGCATCATTTTGACAATAAACAGTTACTTGATAAACACCCGGAGAAACCTGACGGCATGGAGCATAATCCTGCGGACTGTTCCAGTTCCAGCTTGAAGTAGTAATATAAGGTGAATGAGGACGGCCAAAACCTAAACCGCAAATCCACATAACATCCGGATACATTGCTGTTGGTTGAGGTTCAATATACAAATAATTAGCAGTTGTAGAATAATATGCCTTGTACAAACCTGTTTTACCTAAAAATTTAGCCGTATTTGTTCCGGTAATCTGAAAATAATCGGGTGAAATATTGTTGGCCAGTGAACCAGAAATTCCTGTAAATGTAACTTCCACATTTTCGCCGAAATACACATTTCCACCACGGAATCCGATGACACCCGATATAGTTGTTGGGTCTGCAGGGAGATCGGTATTCACATTCAGAGTTGTAACCGGTTCGAGCAATTTTCCGCCTACTGTGGCTGTAAATTTGAGTGCATCGAAAGTGAATTCAGAGATTCCAACCAGAGTGGCATCTGTAATCGAAAATGATGTTCCGGTTATATTAATTAAACCTATTCCATCACCTACTTTTCCCCATACGAGGCCTGTATAATCTTCTTTATTAAATCCGGCTTTTACTTTTGTGGCAATTCTGAAACTAATGGTTGTCCCGGACGTTAATCCAGTAATCTTATAAATCAAATTGACCGGATCGATGAGAGTTAATTTCACTCCTTTACCACCGTCGGGCACCAACCATAAATCGGTTATTGGAGGACGTTTAGCAATTGTTGTACTTACAATTGAGTCCTTTACAATACCTGAGACATTTGTTTCCGTCAGATAAATCTTAACAGCTGCATTATCGGGTCTATTACCAACAAAAGGGACACCGTAAGTACGTTCAATGCTGAAAGAATTTCCTTTAGTTCTGATTGTTTCCGAAACAATAACATCGTTATTACAAACTACTCTCAACAATAAGGTTGATAGCGGTGCAACATTGTCTGATACACTAACCTTAACATGAATAGAATCACCGTAAGTAATCTGACTTTCAGCTACTGTTGCAATATCAATTTTTGGAGTAGATGCTGGATAACGAACCACAACATCTTCATTAGTACACGCCCAGAAAACTGACGAGACACTGAATATGAACAGAAATTTTATAATATTTTTCATGATTTCTCTTTTTTCTTAATTATTAATTCTTACTTGATTATGAGTTAATAACCCGGATTTTGATGCATAGACGGATTTTTATCAATCTGTGGTTGAGGTATTGGAAGCAATGTTTTAGCTTCTGTTACATTATCCATTGACAAACGACCGCTGTCACGTGAGTTCAAAGTATTCAGCACATCCATTACTTTTCCATTACGGACCAAATCAAACCAACGTTGACCCTCGAAAGCAAGCTCCAGACGTCTTTCTTTCAACACATCATCCAGTGTAACTGTACTTAAGTTTCCAAGTTTTGCCCGGGTTCGTACTTTATTCACATACAATGCCGCGTTGGCAACATCCCCTTTCTGAAAATAAGCTTCAGCTTTCATTAATAAAATATCAGCCAAACGCAGCTTAATCACACTACTAAATTTTGACCGATATTTATATATAAACGGATAAGCGGTTGAAGGATATTCATTACTCCACGTAACCGATGCTGTTATAATCGTTCCAGCTTTACGAACAACATCATGAGCATTATCAAATGCAGCAATCAAATCGCGTGAAGGAGTTAACCATTTTGCCCAGTCGTATTTACTGCTTGGGTCGGATTGATCAATTCCTACCAACCAGGTAAACCACAATCCACCACCCGAGAAATTAATTTCGAAAATCGACTCGGAAGTATTCCGGTTTTTCACATCTGTTTTGGCTGCATTCATATCAAATAAATCGCCAAAATTCGGAACCAATGTTACATCTTTTTCCACTTCAGTACAATACTGGATTACTTTGTCATAATCACGAACAGGTTTTTCGGCATAAATCTTAGCCAAAAGAGCATTGGCAACTGTACGAGAAAATTTGAATTTATTGGTATTATCAATAGCCGGTGCTCCTCCCGGTTCAAGAGCAGTATTCAAATCTTTTATAATCTGTGCATACACTGTGGAAACCGAATCTCTTGGTGGATAATACAAGGGATAAACTTCTTTAATATTGGCAGCTGTGATCGAAGGTGGTTCTACGATTACCAAAGGCACATCACCCCAAAGACGAACTAGATCAAAATACATCATCGAACGTAAAATCAATCCTTCTGCTTTCCATTGTTTTCGATCAGCCAGTGTCAGCGAAGGATCCGGAACAGAGTCGACATTACAAATCACACTGTTAGCCGCAGCAATAATTGAGAAGTAGTAATTCCAGTCACGGTTTATATTTTTATTAATACCGTCTTGCTTTTGTTGTTCCAATTGAGTTAATTCCACATCAGTTGCACCACGATAGGCGTTATCGGCATGTGTTTCATTATAAACCAACATATCGGCAGTCCAACCTTCAACTCCTGGATTTTGAGTTAATGTATTGTACATATTATCGTATTGAGTTTGCATTTGAGCTCGGGTTGTGAACTTTATGGTTGAACCTGAACTATCGGTGCTACCTATCGTAACCTCACTGAAATCCGAAACAGGATTCCGATCCAGTGAACAAGCACTCGCTAAAAGGGCAATAACAATATAAAAGCCCGTTTTAAATATATTTTTCATATTATTATTTTATTAAAATTCAACATTAATACCAACGATAAAACTCTTTGACTGTGGATAAGTTCCATAATCAACACCTTGTACAGTTGCATCTCCACCGTATTGATTCACTTCCGGATCAAAGCCTTTGTATTTAGTCAAAGTCAAAAGATTCTGTGCTGTCAGATAAGGTTGAAAACGGGATATTTTCAATTTATGAAACAATGCTCCTGTGAAATTATAGGACAAAGTCAGTGTTTTCAGTCGGAGATAACTTCCGTCTTCTACAAAACGTGTTGAAGATAAGAGATTCACTTTTTCCTGAGTGGCACGTGGCATATAGGTTATCATACCCGGACGTTCCCAACGATCGAGTACGGCAATCGATTGATTTTTTGCATCATACATTCCTTCAGTTTCCATACGGGAAACATTGTAAATATCATTTCCATAAGATCCTTGTAGGAATACATTCAGTGAAAATCCTCTGTAAGAAAAATTATTAGTCATACCGTAAGTAAACTTTGGATTCGGGTCACCAATAATAGTTCTGTCACTCAAATCAGGTGAGGAACTATCGCCATTTTTGGTCTGATAAAGCAAATTACCCGTTTCAGGATCAACACCTTTGGATACATATCCGAAGAAAACACCCAAAGGTAAACCCGGTTTCATGATAACCATACTTTCACCCATCGAAGTTTGTCCAAAATAATATATCTGTTGCAAATTTAGCTTTTCAACACGATTTCGGTTGAATGACATATTAAAATCGGTTTCCCATTGAAATTTTCCGGTCATGTTTTTGGTATTCAATGTAAATTCAATACCACGATTACTCATTTCACCTTCGTTACGGGTAATAGAACTTACCGGTGCAGTTGAAGGTAAAGGAACATTCATTAATAAATTGGTTGTATATTTATAATATGCGTCAATTGTCAGATTAATTCTGCTTTTAAGAATAGATAAATCAATACCAATATTTGTCTGCGAAGTAGTTTCCCAAGTTAAATCGGGATTTTTCATATTAGCAATTGATAAGCTCACATTCGCATCAGTATAAAGACCACTTTTGTCATACCAAGGAAGACGATTAATATTATAGCGTTGCAAATAAGCATAATCACCGATACCGGATTGATTACCAACTTGACCCCAACCTCCACGGATTTTCAAATCGTCAATCCATTCAATTCCTTTCATGAAATCTTCAGCTGACATTCTCCAGGCAGCAGAAGCTGATGGAAAATATCCCCAACGATGATTTGGATCTAGTTTTGAAGATCCATCTGCACGGAAGTTTACTGTCAAAAGATACTTGCTGTCATAATTATAAGTCAAACGACCCAGGTAAGACATAATCGCCCATTCTGAACCGGAAGTTCCACTATTTTGTTCAATTTTATTCGCTGCATTCAAAGTTTGAATATCACTATTAGCATAATGCGAAGCATTCATATAACTTTGATTCCATGTGGAACCAGTAAATGAAGTACCACCCATTAAACTGAAAGCGTGTTTATCAATTTTAGTATCATAAGTCAACACATTATCAAAAATCAAAATTGAACTTAATGAACGATTGTCCGATGAAGTTCCATGTTGGCTACGACCGTAGGATGTTGAAATTGGATCAAGGAAACTGGTTGAATTATAATATACACGATCTAAAGTTCCTGAAGATTTGAATTTCAGATCTTTAGAAAATGAAATCTGACCACTTACACTTCCAATAAAACGATTGTTATTCGTTTGGTTATTAGCTGTACGTGACATATTCTCAACCGGGCTTGTTACCTGAGCACCATAGAAATTATCGTAATATTGTGTAGGTATAGCTGGATTCCAAATAGGAGCATAAGTCGGTGTATTGATTACTGATAAAATTACACCTGCACGATTTGAACCCGTTCCCGAAATAATTCCATTATCAGTATAATCAGAATAGGCAAGATTTGTATTCAATTTAAACCACGAACGAATCTGGTTTTCAAGATTTGCCCTTAAATTGTAGCGTTTGTAATAAGCAACCGGAATAACTCCCTTTTCGTCGGTATAACCACCAGAAACGAAATACTTCATGTTATCTGTAGCATTTGAAATGGATAACTGATAATCCTGCGTTACACCGGTTCGGTAGGTTTCCTTAAACCAATCGGTTTGGTCAGTCAAACCATCGGGTAAGGTTACAGCTCCAATTTCATCCATCAGTGCTTTGTATTGAGAAGTGTTGAGTGATTGCATTTGTCTTACAACTTGTGTAACACCGGCATGTGCATTCAATGAAATTTTAGCCAGACCTTTGACACCTAATTTGGTAGTAATTAAAACGACACCATTTGAAGCCCTTGATCCATAAATTGCAGCCGACGAAGCGTCCTTCAAAATCTGCATGCTTTCAATGTCGTTTGGAGAAAGAAAATTGATTTCACTCATCGGAACACCGTCAACAACATACAAAGGATCGTTACTAGCTGTGATTGAGGTGTTACCACGTACACGAACCACCATTCCAGCTCCCGGTTCGCCACTTGGTTGAACAACAGTGACTCCGGCAGCTTTTCCTTGAATAGCGGAAGCTGCAGAAATTATCGGTCTTTCATCAATGTCTTTAGTCGAAACTGTTGAAACCGCGGTTGTCAAATCTCTCTTCTTCACAGATCCGTATCCAATCACTACTACTTCATCCAATGCCTGGGAATTATCTGTCATCACTGCTCGTACCGACTTTGAATTACCTACCTGCATTTCGAGTGTATTCATTCCTAAATAGCTGAATGTCAAAACATCTTTTACTTCGGCTTCAATTGAAAATTTACCATTAAAATCACTCACAGTACCGGTTGTGGTACCTTTTACCATAATGTTGACACCAATTATCGGCTGATTTTGTGAGTCTACTACCACTCCGGTAAGGGTTGCTTTTTGAGCAAATAGGCTAAGTGGCATAAGCATACAAAACAGTATGGGAATGAAACGCCGAACAAAACCTGTGCTTAAAAAATACATGCATGTATTTTTTCTTTGTGTAGTTGTGCTATTCATTGATTATAAATTAGTTGGTTAATATTTATTGAGTTTATTGTTTAGAAATAACTTGAACTGATAAATAAAAGCGGTCTGTGCATTTAACGTATTATTGTCTCGAAATGTTTATAGAAATATAATATTTATAAATTTACACAGGCTAATTTTCTGCAACTTACAAATTTTTAAATTATTTTATCTGAATCTTTATAGTGCTTTTTATATCGTTCGAAGCTGCGGCGTTCTGCAAAACATAATCACCCAATTCAATCTCCCATTTTTGAGTTTTATCGTTATAAAAAGCCAAATCCTTAACTTTGATGTTCATATCCACAGTTTGCATTTCACCAGCTTTCAAAAAAATCTTTTTAAATGCTTTCAGTTCTTTTATTGGACGTAAAACAGAAGATTTTGGTTTCGAAATATATACTTGTGAAGCCTCAGCACCATCAGTTTTTCCAGTATTCTTTAATGTGAACGAAATTTTCATTGTATCTTCGGGAGCATATATCTTTTTATCAGAAGAAATTTTTCCGTATTCAAAAGTTGTATAAGATAAGCCATAACCAAATGCGAATAAAGGAGTTATCTTTTTAGTATCGAACCATCTGTAACCAACCAAAATATCTTCTTTATATTCTTCTTTATCAATTATTCCCGGATAGGAGATTTCTCCGTACGAAATTGCAGCATTATCTTCCAGCTTTTTAGGAAATGAAAATGGTAATTTCCCTGAAGGATTTACATTTCCGCAAATCACATTGGCCAGCGCATTTCCAGCTTCGGAACCAAGGTACCAGGTTTGTATGATAGTCGGAACAGTATTTACCCAAGGCATGGTTACAGCGTTTCCACTTGCCAGTATTACCGCAGTATTTTTATTCACTTTCAGTATTGCATCAATTAGTTTATCCTGACCAAAAGGCAAATCCATTGATTTGCGATCGGCACCTTCACTGTCCTGAAAATGATTTTTATTCAATCCGCCAATAAAAAGAACGATATCAGCATTTCTGGCAATTTCCACGGCTGCTGAAAGTAATGAGTCTGCATTCTCAGTGGATTTAAGTTCTTTATTATATTCATTGGCACCTGAAGCATAACCACTTGAATAAACAATATGCTCTTTTCCGTATTTCTTTATCAAACCTTCTAATGGAGAAATTTCATAAGCTACTTTTAATGAGGAAGATCCACCTCCGATAACTAAACTTTTAGTTGCATTTTCTCCAATTACAGCAATTGTTTTATATTTTCCAACCTGAATTGGAAAAAATTGTTTGTCGTTTTTCAACAATACAATACCTTCTTCTGCTATTTGACGGGCAGCTTCTGAATGCTCGGGGCTGACAAATTTCCCAAAAGGTCTGTCAGCACTCATCGTTGTACGGAATATGAGCCTTAATATCCTGCGAACTTTATCATTTAATTGTGACTCGCTGTATTTCCCTGATTTTAAACCTCTCAAATATGGGTTTGCCAAATAATATTCTGAATATGGTGCTGTTCCATCCGTAGTCAAACCGTTTGTTGAAGTTCCCATTTCAAGGTCAAGTCCATTGTTTACTGCTTGATCGGTGTTATGAACTCCTCCCCAGTCACTGATAACCACACCGTCAAATTTCCAGTCAGTTTTTAAGATTTTATTAAGCAGCAAATCATTATGACAACAATGTTCTCCTCTAAATAAATTATAAGAACCCATGATTGACCAAGCCTTTCCTTCCGTAACTGCAGCTTTAAATGCCGGCAAATAAATTTCATTTAATGCACGATCACTCACTTCCACATTCGTCGACATTCGATTCAACTCCTGATTATTCAATGCAAAATGTTTTACACACACAGCCACATTGTTTTGTTGCACTCCCTGAATATAAGGAACAACCATACGTGAGGATAAATATGGATCTTCACCCATGTATTCGAAATTTCTTCCGTTCAACGGTGTTCTGTAGATATTGACGCCTGGCCCAAGCAGAACATTTTTATTTCGATATCGGGCTTCTTCACCAATTGCGACACCGTATCTCAAAGCCATGTCAGGATTAAAACTTGCTGAAAGGCAGGTTAACGCAGGGAAAGCTGTACAGGAATCATTTGTCCAACCGGCACCAATCCATTGATCCCAGAGAACTTCTTCCCGAATTCCGTGAGGTCCATCGTCCATCCATACTTCAGGTATTCCCAAACGTGGAACTCCTTTAGAACTAAATTTCGACTGTGCATGCAACATAGCAACTTTTTCGTCCAAAGTCATCAAGGATAGTGCTTGTTCTATTCTTTTTTCAATGGGTTGGTTTTCATCAAGATAAACCGGAGTCTGAGCCTTTGCATAACTTAATGATAAAGTCAAACAAATGACATTAAAGATTATAAAGCGGTATACTTTCATTTTGATTTTTGAATTTGGTGTAAAACAATGTGTATAGTGTCACAAATACAATAAGTTTGATTGCGCAAATATAAATGGTATTTTTATAATCTCCAAACAAAAGTGTGTTTATTTTACACTAAGCACAAAAATAATAAATATAAAATATTTTAAATGTGTGTTTATCACACTATAAAACAATAAATTTCGTAATATTTATTACCTTTGCAAGATATAACAAAATATCCTTGATTATGGTTTCAAAGTTTCTTAATAATAAAGTTAATTCCGAGACAATACCCACTTTATCTGTCGATTGCGTCATTTTCGGGTACGATGAAAATACGTTAAAAGTTTTATTAAGGAAGGAGTTCATCCCGGAAAAAGGAGATATTATTCAAGAGTGGAAGCTACCGGGAAATCATGTTCGAAGAAATGAGAATATTGATGAAACGGCATTGAGAATTTTAAAAGAACAAACCGGACTTGAAAATATTTTTGTAAAACAGTTTTCTGTTTTTAGTGATCCAAACAGGTTAAAACATAGATCAAGTGAATATGAATGGGTAAAGCCGAGATTAGAAGATGAGCGTGTGGTAACTGTAGGTTTTTATTCCTTGATCAATATAAACGAAGTAGATAACAGCACCTTAATAGATGTTGCAAATTGGATAGATGCCTATCAGATTGAAAAAATGATGTTCGATCATAATGAGATCTTTGATGAGGCACTTAAAAAACTACGTTACGATTTATTGCACGAGCCACTGGTTTTTGAATTGTTGCCTGAAAAATTCACACTAACTCAAATGCAGAAGTTGTACGAAGCAATTTTCAACACCACTTACGACAAAAGGAATTATCGAAGGAAAGTAAATAAGATGCATTATCTTATTCCATTGGATGAAATTCAGCAAGGTG
Organism: Bacteroidales bacterium; assembly: GCA_038244215.1. Classification (GTDB taxonomy): domain Bacteria; phylum Bacteroidota; class Bacteroidia; order Bacteroidales; family Paludibacteraceae; genus Paludibacter. Next base: position 7,416 of record JBBRTR010000049.1, on the reverse strand, counting down.
TTTCGCACAAACCGGCTCGGTTATTTAGCTTCGACAGGGATATTTATGAAAGTACACGGACTGAACGTTTTGATTTTAGGGTTTAAAACATTCAAAAAAATAAGATGGAAAATTATTGTTTTATCAACTTTCCATTTCAACTTTCCATTGAAACTAGTCTTTCAAAAACAACAAAGACTGCATGCTTGAAGTTTTGACAGTAGAGTTTTAATATAGATGAAATTTCAAATTGAAAGCTTGTCAATTCCTTTTATCGTATTCTTCAGTTTTATAATGAAAATGTAAACAATGGGAATGAGGGACAAAGCATTGGCAGAAATTAGGGGTAAATCTTTGAGCAAAATACCATAAACCAACCACAAACTTATCGCCACCACGACAATACAATACATTGCCAATGAAATACTTTGAGTGTCTTGCGAGCGAAAGACTTTAATTGCTTGCGGAAATTGATTTAAGACCGATAATAATGAAGCGAGAAAACCGACAATCGCTAGTGAAGACATATATGTTGCGTATTAAAAATTAAGTTGGCACAAAAATAGGAAAGATAATTGATTAAACAACATTTTAGCCAACACACTTATGTGTTTTTAAAACCGATTCTCCAATTCTTCCTGAGTGAAAATGGTCATGATTTTTTTTCCGTCCGGAGTATAATTATGATTCTCACACGCGAAAAGACGATCTATTATATCACTCATTTCTTCGTTTGAAAGTCGCTTCCCTGCTTTAACTGATGCTGCATCCGCTAATGTCAAAGCAATTGTTTCATGCAGGTCTGTTGAAATTTCTTCGGCTGTGGTTTTGGTTTTATCGAGCATACTCAGTAGTAAATCAATAACACTTCCGGTGCCTACATGAGCTGAAACTCCATTTACAGTGAATGAATATTTTGAAAGTGGTTCAAAAACAAAACCCAAACGATTCAAATCCGGTAACATTTGTTCAAAAATCAACCTGTCATCGGGAGTAAGTTCAAGAATTTCCGGAAAAAGAACTTGCTGCGATACAGCAGGCGTTCTTTCAATCTGTGACAGGAAAATATCAAACAAAATACGTGTGTGAGCACGCTGTTGGTCGATCATTAATAAACCTGATTTTATTCCGGTCAGAATGTATCGATTTTTGAACTGGAAGTTTTCAGCACGGGTTTCTACACTTTCAGTAATTTGTTGTTGCTCGAAATTTTCTGAAGACAATGTACTTTGAAAATCTGAATCGGGAATCGGTTCTACTGAATCGCTTTTCTTTTCAAATCCACTGTACAACTGCTCCCAATCTAAAACTGGACGTTTATAACCGGCTGAAAACGGGTTATAATTCGGATTAAAATTTGTTTGCGGTGGATGAACATTCTCAACCTGAACATGCGTTGGAATATCAATAGCTCCTTCCTGATCAAAATCAATCGAAGGAATTACATTAAATTTTCCCAGCGATTCTTTTATTGCAGCCGAAAGAATTGACCAGATGGCCTGTTCATTTTCAAACTTAATTTCAGTTTTTGTGGGATGGATATTGATATCGATAGTTTGCGGGTCGACATCGAAATAAATAAAATAATTCGGACTTTCTGAAGCCTGAATCAATTGATTATAGGCTAGTAAAACTGCTTTATGAAAATATGGATGACGCATGTATCGTCCATTCACAAAAAAATATTGATTGGCCGACTTCTGTGCATATTCCGGTTTTCCTACATAACCATAGATTCGGGCAAGGTTCGTGTCCGTTTCAATTGACAATAATTGACGTTGCCAGTGATTTTTAGAGCTTTTTGCAAAAATACTTTCAATCCTGACTTTGGTATTCGATGCCGGTAAGTTATAAACTTCATCATCACCATCAAAAAATGAAAAAGCTACTTCCGTATTTACTAGCGCAATTCGATATAATTCAGTCAGAATATGACTCTTTTCAACATTATCGCTTTTCAGAAAACGCCTGCGTGCCGGAACATTGAAAAAAAGGTTTTTTATCTGAAAGGAAGTTCCTGAATTACACTGAACCGTTTCCTGTTTAAAAATCCGGGTTCCGGCTATTTCAATTGTAATTCCTAATTCATCATCTTCACGTTTTGTTCGTAATTCCACCTGAGCCACGGCGGCAATCGAAGCCAGAGCTTCACCTCTGAATCCCATAGTTCGTATGGAAAACAAATCGTCAGCACTTTTGATTTTGGATGTTGCATGCCGTTCAAAAGCCATACGAGCGTCCGTTTCACTCATTCCTTTCCCGTTATCAACCACCTGAATCAACGTGCGACCGGCATCTTTTATCATTATCTGAATAAAAGTTGCACCCGCATCAATTGAATTTTCAACTAATTCCTTTAAAACCGATGCTGGCCGCTGAATCACTTCACCGGCAGCAATCTGGTTAGCTACCGAATCGGGTAACAAATGAATAATATCACTCATGAAATTTTGTTATTTCAACAAATAATAGGCTAAAGCCAGTAGTATTCCTAAAATTAAAACCAGACGAAAATTGGATTTCATGGATTGATTCTTGCGTGAGGATTTATTTTTAGAAGCTTCTTCACGAAATGAACCCCGACGAATTCTGGTTTTAAATTCACCTTCAGCTTTCTCACCCTCTTCAGCAATCCTTTTTTCACGCTCCTTTTGAGCTTCTTTTTTCGGATCGTAATAGATATAGCGATAATCGTATTTACGAGCTTTGTATAAATTGAAAAATCCCATTTTAATGCTAAATAATTGATGACAAATTAATTGTACTTTCCTTCAAATTTTATGTTCATATCATTAACAAACTGACGGATTCGTTGTTCATCTTCGAGTTTGCAAATGAGCAATACATTATCCGATTCAGCAACGATATAGCCATCTAAACCCTGAATAACAGCCAGTTTATCGGAAGGTAGCGCCACGATATTGTTTTCGCTTTCGTAAAATGAAGTTTGACATTTCAAAGTAACATTCTGTTGTTCATCTTTGGGTGACATTTCGTAAAGTGAACCCCAAGTTCCAAGGTCAGTCCAACCGAAATCGGAACATAAAACATGAACGTTCGAGGCCTTTTCCATAATGCCGTAATCTATTGAAATGTTCGGACAAGACGGGTACATTTCATCAATAAATGCTTGTTCTTTATCCGTGTTGAATAAATCTTTTCCTAAATTGAATTTATCTGAAACTTCAGGTAATAAATCATCAAACGCTTTGACAATGGTCTGTAAATTCCAGAGGAAAATGCCTGAATTCCAAAAAAACTCTCCGGTATCGAAGAAAATCTGAGCTAATTCTGCATTTGGTTTTTCTGTAAAAGTTTTCACTCTACGAAGATTAGTTTCTCCATCATCAATCTGAATATAACCATATCCGGTTTCAGGGCGACTTGGTTTAATTCCCAAGGTTAATAGGCAATCGTTTTTCTCAACAAATTCAAAACCAGCTTTAATCGTTTCCAAAAAATCTTTTTCTTTTACAATTAAATGATCCGATGGTGCAACAATGATGTTGGCTTTGTCGGTCATCGCTTTAATTCTGTTCACTGCATAAGCAATACAAGGTGCCGTATTTCTGCGGTTTGGCTCCAGCAAAACTTGATCTGCTTTTATTTCAGGTAATTGTTCCAGAATCAAATCTTTATAAATGACATTGGATACAATTAAAATATTTTCCGCTGGAACAAGATGGTTAATTCTATCGAAAGTAAGTTGTAGCAGCGAACGACCGGTTCCAAAAAAATCGAGAAACTGTTTAGGACGGTTGTTTCTACTGAATGGCCAAAAGCGGCTTCCTACGCCACCTGCCATGATAATGCAATAATTATTGTTTCCCATAAATAGAAAGGTTAATATTTAATACAAAAGTAATTAATAAATCGTACTAAGATACTGTGTTTTTTTCAATAAATCAAAATTTGAAATTACAAAAATAACAGGTTTAATACTTATTGTAAATCAGGCTCTTTAATTAATATTTAGTTGAAGAAATGATTTGGATTCATTTTAAAAAGCTGAAATAGTTTTAATCAGTGCATATCCTTTAAAATCAGGAGCTGTGTGATTCTTTTCATATTCAATATACTTTTTTTTTGAAACTTGTCAACTTTAAACTAATTACATTCTTTCAGGCACTTCAATTCCCAATAAACTCATGCCTGTTTTAATAATTCCGGCAATGGTCTCAGAAAGTATCAGTCTGAATTGTTTCAAACTTTCATTTTCTTCTTTCAAAATGCTGAAATCATGATAAAACTGGTTGAATTCTTTCACCAAATCGTAAACATAATTAGCAACTAATGCAGGACTGAATTCCTCGCCAGCCTGACGAATCACATTCGGGAAATCTGTAACCAATTGAATCAAATAGCTTTCCTTTTCTGATATTTTAGGATTTTCACCGGACATTTTACTAAAATCAATGCCTTGATCGTTCGCTTTTCGCAAAACAGATTTAATCCGGGCATGCGTGTATTGAATAAACGGACCGGTGTTTCCATTAAAGTCAATGGATTCTTTCGGATTGAAAGTCATGCTTTTACGTGGATCCACTTTCAGAATAAAATATTTGAGCGAACCCAAACCAACCATATTGGCAATCGTTTCAATTTCTTCCGGTGTGCAATTATCCAGTTTTCCTAATTCTTGCGACGTTTCGCGAGCCGTATCGACCATTTCTGTCATCAAATCATCAGCATCGACTACAGTTCCTTCACGACTTTTCATTTTCCCTTCAGGAAGTTCAACCATGCCATACGAGAAATGAACCAGACTTTTTCCCCATTCAAAACCCAGTTTATCCAGCAAGATTGATAACACTTGAAAATGGTAATTTTGTTCATTGCCAACAACATAAACCATTTTATTGATTGGGTAATCATTGTAGCGAAGTTTGGCAGTTCCAATATCTTGCGTCATATAAACTGAAGTTCCATCAGCACGCAAAAGTAGTTTTTCATCCAAACCTTCAGCAGTCAGATCAGCCCAAACTGAACCATCTGGACGCGCATAAAAAGCTCCGTTTTTCACACCACGTTCCACTTCCGATTTTCCTTCGAGATAAGTTTGCGATTCGTAATATATTTTATCGAAACTCACGCCCATTTGCTGGTATGTTTTATCAAAACCGGCATAAACCCAATCGTTCATCATTTCCCAAAGCTGGCGGGTTTCCGGATCATTTTGTTCCCATGCCAGCAACATTTGTTGAGCTTCAAGAATGAGCGGAGCAGTTTTTTTTGCTTCCTCCTCGCCTATTCCTTTTACCATAAGTCCTTTGATTTCAGCTTTGTATTCTTTGTCAAAAATCACATAGTATTTCCCAACTAAATGATCGCCTTTCATCCCTGAGCTTTCGGGAGTTTCATTGTTTCCATATAATTTCCAGGCAAGCATGGATTTACAAATATGAATTCCACGATCATTCACAATATTGGTTTTCACCACTTTCCAACCGTTTGCTTTTTGAATTTCAGCAATGCTGTGTCCGAGGAGATTATTGCGGATATGTCCTAAATGAAGTGGTTTGTTGGTGTTTGGCGAAGAATATTCAATCATCATTAACCCTGAATTCTCATCGGCTTCGGTAATTCCATATTTCTTATTTTCATGAATTTCATTCAAGGTTTCGAGCCAATAATTTTGGCTGATACTCAGATTCAAAAAGCCTTTTATCACATTAAACCCCGAAATAATCGGATTGTTTTTCTGTAGATATTCACCGATTTCCTGACCGGTTTGTTCGGGTGATTTGCGCGCAGCCTTTACAAACGGGAACGTAACAACGGTTAAGTCGCCATCAAATTCTTTCTTGGTTTTCTGGATTTGTATCTGGTTCAAATCCGGTTCAATTCCGTAAAGTGATTTTACAGCATCGGCAACCAGATTAGTTAATATGGAATCTAAATTCATTTTTATCGATTAATTAATTTTAGACTACAAAGATACAAAAATTAGCGAAAGTATGAAAGGTGAACGTGTTTTCAAAAACACTTGAAAAAAGAGCCTGTTTCCAGGATAGAGAAACAGGCTTTTGGTTTGGAATCGATTGAAAGTGAATTAGAATATTTTCCAACCCAACGAAATCTGAAAAGTGTTGGCAGGAATATTATCAATAGTAAGAGAATTCAATTTTGTCTGATACATATCACCGATTAAGCAATAGCGGGCATCTAAAGTAAACATCAAAACATCAATTCCCACTCCGGCCTGAAGTCCTACTTGAGCAGATTTGACGTCTTTTACCAATTGATCTTGCCGAACAGAACCTCCGGTCGAAAGGTTACTATAATCCAGCGAAGATCCGGCATTAAATCGAAGTCTTGGACCAGCAAATACTCGAAGATTAACTAATTCTAAATCTAATAATTTATATCCGAGAAGTAAGGGCACTTCTAAAGTACTCACATTTACTGTCTTGTCGAAAGTCACATTGTTGTTTGCGGCATCTTGAAATGTTATTGTATAATTCTTTTTTCCCATATTATACAAAAACTCAGGCTGAAAATATATTTTGTCGAAGCCCATTCTTGCAAATACTCCGAATTGGAAACCATTTGCCAATTCCGATTTTACAGAACTTAAATTATAATCTCCTGTCGTGACGGAACTTATATTATTCATGCCCAGCGAAGAATTATATCCTGCTTTGATTCCAAAATTCAATTGAGCAAAAGAAACCGATACTGTTAGCAGAAGTACTGCTAAAAAAATAATCTTTTTCATAAACGTAAATTTAAAAAATTGACTTTTAATCGTTTTAGTCGTTTTAAATGATGAAATAAGTTATTGATTTTCAATCCAAATTGGATTGTGTATCTTAATTTTTGTGCCGATAAAATTTAAATCTTCTTTTTTAGGGACTCGTATTATGTATTCTTTCTGATTTGCATTAATCAACTTTCTATCGCGCAGCCATATATTGAAATCCTTCAATTCCGAATATGTTATTCCATATTGTGCTGCCCACACTGTCCAGTCTTCAATTGCTGTTTTAATCGGAATCTCTTTAAACCCAATTGTTTGATAAAAATCATCTTTATTAAGTTTATAACCGTATTTATGTGGATTTTCCAAAAAAGATTTCATGGCTAAAATGCGAAAAACATACCGGCTACTTTCTGAACTTAACAACATATCAAATGAATTATCAACCTGCTGCTTATTTTGTTCATCCGAAATTCTTCCCATTCCTGCATTGTAGGAAGCAGCAACGGTTGTCCAGTTTTTATATTTATTGTAAGCACTTTTCAAATAAATACAAACCGCTTCTGTTGCTTTTTCAACATGATAACGCTCGTCAACTTCATCAGACACTTCCAACCCAAATTGTTGAGCGGTTTTTGGCATCAACTGCCATATTCCTTCCGCCTGAGCACCTGATAATGCACGTGGATCGAGATTGCTTTCGATAACAGCAAGATATTTAAAATCATCCGGAATGC
>JBBRTR010000048.1:0-19337 GCA_038244215.1 Bacteroidales bacterium | reverse complement strand
TATACTGCACGCTACCACAAAAATTATCCATGTAAGTGAAACCGGAATATTTTTATAAAAAATTGCACCGATAAACAACAACGAATTACCTACAGCAGTTGCTCCTAACCATGCGCCCTGCATAATTCCCTGATATTTGGGAGGTGCTACTTTCGACACAAATGAAATTCCGAGTGGACTGATAAAGAGTTCGGCAACGGTAAGAATCAGGTAAGTTCCGATTAAAAGAAAAGGCGTTACCCTTTGTGCATCAGGCAATCCACCCATTTCGGTAATAACAGCTTTTGAAGGCAATCCTATAGACCCAACCGACATGACAATATATGCTAATGCTGCAATTCCCATACCGATAGCAATTTTCTTTTGTGTTGAAGGTTCTTTTCCTCTCGAACGTAATAATCCGAAAAAAGCCATGATCACCGGAGTTAAAAACACTACGAAGAACGGATTAATGGATTGAAATATTTCGGCTCCCTGAAGCGTAGTAAACCCTAAGTCGACTTTTATTCCACTTAAATTGGTATAATCTTTTGCAAAAAACGTCAGTGTTAAACCGTTTTGGTGAAACGAGAACCAAAAGAAAATAACCACTGCAAAAACTGCAAACAAAGCATACAAACGCTGTTTCACTTCTTTCACATCCATTTCGTTCACTGCAAATTTTGCCTGATCTTCTTTTGATTTCGGATCAGGGAAATTCTTTTTGTTGATAAGATAAATTGTAAGTGAAATCAACATGGCAAAAATAGCTACACCGAACGCATAATGAAACCCTGTAACAAAAAGATTCAGATATTCTTTTGCAAAAGCGGTTAAATCTGTTCCCTGATACCCAACCTGTGTGGCCAGATTATGAAAACGAGCGGCAGCATCAACGGTCATATTTCCACCCAATTGTTCATGACAAAGTGCCGGAAGATCGGAATTATACGCAAATCCATGTGAACTTACCCACCAATTTCGCATGCCAACAGCAGCAAACGGTGCAAATATAGCTCCCACATTGATAAACATATAAAACAAAGAAAAACCAGAATCACGATGTTCAGAATATTCCGGTTTATCGTACATCTGACCTATCAAAGCTTGTAAGTTGCCTTTGAAAAGGCCGTTACCGAAAGCTATTACAAACAGCCCAAAGCATGTTATGGCTAAATACAATCCGAATGAACCTACTGGAACCGGAGTCGGTGTAGGTATTGCAATCAATAAATAACCGACTGACATCAAAATCAAACCAACTAAAATTGTTCCTTTATAATTCCTATTTTTATCAGCAATCAATCCTCCTACAAAAGCAAGGATATAAATAGAAAAATAAAAAATCGAATAAATAATACCGGCTTTCGTTTCATCGAGTCCGAACTTCGACATTAAAAACAATGACAGAATTGCCATCATGGTGTAAAACCCGAAACGTTCGCCCATATTTGCCAACGAAGCGGCAACAAGACCTTTAGGATGTTTTTTGAACATAAAAATTAATTTAAAACCCCTAACCCCTAAAGGGGAATAAGAGACAGATTTATAAAATGATTTACAAAAACTTGAAAATATAACAATACATTTTTATCGGTGAATTCTTACTCCCCTTTAGGGGTTAGGGGCCATTCCGGTTTCATAACCACTCCTTTGTTTTTTCGTCCATCCACTTTCATTACAAGTGGATTTTCAAAACGAACATGTCGGATATAATCCGATTCATATACTGCAGGTTGTTCATTCAGAAATCCGGTATCATAACTGCCATCATTCAGAAACGGATTAATGGTAAAATAGGCGACTCCAAACGAGGTAAGATTCTGGAAAAAGTGTGTTCCCTGACTTGGATCAATGCGATAATCAGACAAGCCTGATTCGACAATCAGTCGGGCATTGCTTATATTCGGCCATTTTACAGGAATTCCAAGCCATGAATCAGCCGAACCCCAACGTCCGGGACCAACCAGAATATAATGACGGTTTTCACTAATCAATTTTCGGTTTATTTTTTCAATTTCTACTACAATCTTGTGATTGTTGGCAGCATTGAAAGCTTCCGGTTTCACATAAACCAAATCAAATAAATCGTTTGTAATACCGTGACCCAAAACACTATGACTTGTAATAATTGCATCTTTTTCGGGAATGGAACCGATGTCTTCATTTATCATTTCACGACTATCCACGATAGGTCGAATCTGCAAAAAATAGAAAACGTGTTGCTTTTTGGGTGAATAATCCAGATTGACTGCGAATTCAATTTCTATGGGGCGTCCCATTTCCGTTTGTGCAATATGCAATATATTTTTCAGAATTTCTGCCAGTGGAAAAGAATTGTGTTTTAAGATATTGGCAAAGGTGATAATTTTTCTTCCGTCATCATAAATTCCATCCCGAATAACATTATCCTGCAAATTGTAGGTTGAAGCCAGATAAAGTAGCGTTCCATCTTTTTCGGCATCAGAAACATTAACTTTGAGCAGATTAAAACCATCGTCCACCTGAGGCACAAACTGAGTCTGACTCAGATCCAATGCATTAAAATAACTTTGGGTTTCGCGCATAGCCAAATCGCGTGTGCTGGTTTGCAATACATTATGTGGATAAGCCGGTGAAAAACGCAAACTCATTCCGCCATCCATGATATATTTCCCCAATCCCATGGCAACATTCACGATGCCTTCTTCAGGTTTTTCTGCTCCTATCGGATAATAATTCAACGAACGTGCAACTCCCGAAAAAGACGGATAGAAACGAGTATCATACGCATTTCCACAGATTTCCTGCAAAACAATTGCCATTTTCTCCTCATCAATCACATTTTTTGTCGCAGTCATATAGGTTTTGCTGTCACGATAAAAAACGGAAGCATAAACGGCTTTAATAGCTTCAGTTATCATTTCGAGCATGTGAATTTTCCTGTCACCTTTATACGGAACCATATACGTTTTATATATTCCGGCAAAAGGCTGATAATGTGAATCTTCCAACAAGCTTGAAGAACGAACCGCAATTGGCGAACTGATTGCACCCAGAAAAGCATGCAGGTCAGCTAACAGATGATGTGGAATTCTTGCTTTCAAAAAATGTTTCAATATTTCTTCATCGTCAATATCGGACAAAGCAACCGGATAAAGCTTGTTCATCTCCATAAATTCCGAGAAATTATCCGTACAGAGTACAACCGTTTTTGGAATGGTAATCTGCGTATTCTCAAAGCTTTCGAACGCTTCATTTTGCTTAATCATGGCATCGATAAATGCCAGTCCACGACCTTTTCCGCCTAACGATCCCTCGCCGATTCGTGCAAAATTCGAATACTGGTCAAACCTATCGCGCTGAAAAACAGCAACCACTCCCCTATTCTTTACTTTTCTATAATTTACAATAGCATCAAAAATGATCTGGCGGACTTTCATCAAATCGGTTGTTACAGCCTGATCCACGCTGATATTTTTCAAAAATTCGGCTAATGGAAACATAGCCCGTGAATACAACCAACGGGAAATATTATTTCGCGAAACATGATAATACAATGATTCATCACTGATTTTAAACAATGTATCCTGTAATCCGCGAAGATTATGTATGCGGGCTTCTTCTTCACCGGTTGTCGGGTTAATAAAGACAAAATCACCAAACCCTAAATTATTGGTGATTTTTTCACGCAATTCCAGCATCAATGTTTTCGAGTTTTTACTCAGAAACGCTGCATTTACTTCATCGGCAAGTATTTTGTTTGTTTCTTCCGATGATTGTACGATAAGAGGAATATGTTTATCATGCATCCGGATGGCACGGCACAAGTTGATTCCTGCACTTTTATTTTTTTCTCCATTTTGAATGTAACTGACATCAGTAATAACTCCCAACATATTGTGTCTGTACTGATTGTAAATTGAAATTGCCTCTTCATAGGTACGAGCCAATACTATTTTAGGTCGCCCGCGCATTCGCAGCATTTGTTCATGTTCGTTCAATGCTTCAATCATAAACGAACGCGACTGTTTATATACAAATTTATACAACTGAGGAACAATAGAAGAATACCACCGAATGGAATCTTCGACAAATAAAATAATCTGAACTCCAACCGACTGTACATCTTCTTCCAGATTCATCCGATCTTCGATCAATTTGATGATGGCAAGTAGAATATCCGAATTTCCTAACCAACTGAAAACATAATCGATAGCACTTAAATCTTCGTTGGCAATACGCTGCGAAACGGAATTGGAAAAGGGAGTAAGAACTACAATCGGAATATCGGGAAACTGTTGTTTTACGCTTTTAGCCCATTCAAACGGATTGATACTGTCACCACTCGGCATGGAAATAATAAGATCAAATTGTCGTTCGGCCAGTTGTGCATTCGCTTCTTCTTCGTTTGAAACCAAGGTAAAACGAGGTGGATAACGTAGATTTAACGATGTATATTCATTGAAAATCTGTTCATCAATACGTCCGTCTTCCTCCAACACGAAAGCATCGTACTTACTGGCATACAACAATACATTGTAAATCCGATGACGCATCAGATTTGCAAATGACGTATCTTTGAAATATAGTTTTTTTAAACTTGACGAATTCATGTATTATTTAATTGATTTACTGGTTGATTGGTTATTTCGTTATTTTATTAGTTCAAGTTTTATAAGTTTTATAAACTTAATCTGATATATTCCTAAATAAGTCAAGTCAAAAACCTTAACGTTCTCATGAAACCACGCTTGATAGTATTCTTTCACACAGCTCTTTATATTATTAAAATCACGTAAAATTAATCAAAATTATTGAATTAACGTTCAATGAGTCCACTATTTACGACAATCCATGCTAATAAGAGATTTATAACTTTTCAATGCTGGATTTATAAACTATGTTGATATGATAATTCCATTTATCGAAGTATAAATTACCACCACTCCATTCAAGTTCCCCTCTTTGAAAATCGTAAGGCTCACTTCGAAGAAATCTTTTAGCCGGGATAAATGTATCACTTATTTCATCGTTTACAATCATTCTATATGCATCAATTCCTGTTACATAATAAGAAGCTATTCTCTTATCAGTGCTAATATTGTACTGGAATGACATATCAAGTGGCACCCAGCCTGTTCCTTCGTAATAAACTTCGCACCAATCGTGCAGATTTTCATTGCCGGGATGCAGCATCCAACCACTTTGCCAACGAACAGGAATTCCTTTGTATCGGGCCATGGACATAAACAAGAAAGTTTGCATACCACAATCTCCTTTTTTATTGTTGATTACATATTCGGGAATACAAGGGATAATTGAATACTCAAGTGCACCCGACCAAATATAATTATTAGCAATGTATTTGTAAATTTCCTGAACTATTTTAAGTGGATAGTTGAGACCTTTTGTAATAGAATCGGCAATGTGAGCAATTTGCTTATTAAATACAATATGAGGCAATTGCTCACGCGTATAATTTTTATATAATGCCGAATTTTTAAGATAAGGTTTACAAACAATGGAGTCTGGCTTGAAATATTGAGCATATGCTGTATAACTAAACTTAATGCTAAAAACCAAAGGTTTATCCTGAATAGCTTTCTGAGTTGAGTAAATGCTTCGTTGACCGGTTTTGTCTGTTGGTGCTATTGTATAGTCTTTAGGATAACTAGTTAGGAGTTTGAGATTAACCTGCCGGGAATGATTTTCTTTTGGCCAGGGCAACCAGCAACGTACAATTTCGCCTGCCGGAACAACATTTGGTTTTAGTGTTACAGTATATTCTACCTCGAAATCCTGTGGTGCAGTGAGTTCACCGCTCTTTTTCGTTTGTTCAATAATCTTTGAAGCATAATCTGCCTTGAATAAATCAAAAGCATCTGGTTTTGGCGATATGGCATTAGAACTTATCGACTGTTGGTTGAGCCTGAGTTTTAAATTACTGGCCGCACGTTTAAAATACATTTTTTTATCATCAATAATCCTGTATTCAAGCCATTTACGGCTTTCCCATTCTGCTTTCTGAGTTGGACTAAATGCACCCGTTTGTTTTTCAATCAACGCATCGATGTCCTTTTCGCTGATAGTAAAATCAATATATATTCTTTGAGCAATTTGTTTCAGTGAATCAACTTTCTTGTCTTTTTGCAAATCGTTGCACTTATTCAATAGCAATGAATCCGATAGTGCTATGGCTTTTTTCAACTCGCCTTTATCAATAAAATTCTTTATTTTTTCAATATTTCCGGCTTGCAAAGTAATTGAAAAGATGATAAAAATTATTATTTGTTTGATTTTCATGATCTTGGTATTATTAGATATTCAACTTTCGCAAGAGAATTGTTTAGAATTAGTGAAAAAAGAAAAGGACATTTAACTCTTTATCATACTCTTGAACTCCTTGTTAACACTACAAAAGTATAAAATAGTTCTGAATACTTACACATTATGTCATATAATTCTAAAAATTAATATCAACTCCGCAAACTAGCGGATTAAACATTGATAAACAGTATCAAATCGTTAATTAGTTGCAAACTATTTGTACGATGTATTTATAAAAAAGAAAATACATCGCTATGTTACTACTGAAACTATGTGATTGAAATAATGCAAGCTTTTAATATTCATCTTGTTTATTTTCAATAAACTGAAATTATTCATCCCTGAATTTATCCATAATCAGCAAATTTAATGTAATTTTGAATTCCATTTTGATCATATATGAACGCCGAAACAAAACAATTTATTCTAGAAAACAGGGATACCGATGTCCATAAACTGGCACTTCAATCTTCACGTTTTCCGTTGGTTGATATGCCATTGGCTATCCGTCAAATCAATGGAAAACAAAAAGTAAAAACGAAAATTCCTGCATTTTTTCAGAATGATGATATTTTGTATCCTATTCAACTTTCATTAGAGCAAAGTTCCTCAGAATCAACTGCTAAGTACAAATCAACTCTTTGCGAAGGAAAAACATTAACTGACTTAACAGGTGGATTCGGAATAGACACTTACTTCCTATCTTCCCTTTTTGAGCAAGTATCTTATGTTGAACGTGATGCAGAGCTTTGTGAAATTGCAGCACATAATTTTGAAGTTTTGGAACGAAATAATATTCAGGTTTTCAATGCTGATTCGGAAAAATTCCTGACTGAAATGGTTGCTGTCGACTGGATTTTTATCGATCCGGCACGAAGGAGTGAAAGCGGCAAAAAAGTTATTTTTCTGTCAGACTGTGAACCGAACGTCGTTGCATTAGCATCACTTTTAATCGAAAAAGCAACGAACGTGATGATTAAACTTTCTCCCATGCTTGATATCACATCAGCTGTTCGAGAATTACCGGATACAAAGGAGATTCATATTATTAGCGTGGATAATGAATGTAAGGAGGTTTTGCTGATATTAAACAGGGATTTAAAACATTCAGAGGTTGGGGATTTGAAAATCAACACAATAAATATCAGTAAAAACAAAATTAATCAGGTTTTCAACTATAATTTTGACGAAGAATCAAACTCAACGGCGATTTATACTTCAACGATTGGAAAATACTTGTACGAACCCAACGCAGCTGTACTAAAAAGTGGTGCTTTTCGGTTGGTGGGAAACAGATTCGGATTACGTAAGTTACATACCAATACGCATTTATATACTTCTGCTGAATATTCACTTGAATTTCCAGGACGAGCTTTTGAAGTACAAAAAGTATGGGGAAACTCTAAAAAAGAGTTGAAGGAACTTGCAACAAACTGTCCAAAAGCCAATATCAGCACCCGAAATTATCCAATACCAATTGACGAACTCCGCAAAAAACTAAAAATAAAAGACGGTGGTGAAATCTATTTATTTGCCTGCACACTGGCAAATGAACGAAAAGTTATTTTAGAATGTCTTAAAAGCCCCTATTTAGGGGTTGAGGGTCTTTAAAGCAATTTCAATTGAACTCTTTTTCGGGTAGCATCTACTTCCAAAATCCTCACTTTTACATGCTGATGAACTGAAACAACTTCAGCCGGATTCGAAATAAATTTGTCGGACATATTGGATATATGCACCAAGCCGTTTTCTTTAATACCAATATCCACAAAAGCACCGAAATTGGTGATATTCGTAACAATTCCAGGCAATTCCATGCCAATTCGCAAGTCACTAATCGTCTTCACATTCGCATCAAACTCAAACACTTTAATTTCACTTCGTGGATCACGCCCCGGTTTTTCGAGTTCCTGCAAAATGTCATTCAAAGTTGGCAAACCAACTGTTGCTGTGATATATTTCTGTAAATCAATGCTTTTCTTTAATTCTTTATTTTGTATTAATTCTTTTACATCTGCTTTCAAATCCCGAGCCATGGCTTCCACGACGCCATAACTTTCGGGGTGAACCGCCGAATTATCCAGCAAATTTTCAGCATCCGGTATCCGAAGGAAGCCTGCACTCTGTTCGAATGATTTTGCACCCATTTTAGCCACTTTCATAAGTTGTTTCCGGCTTTTAAAAGCTCCGTTTTCGGCACGGTAATCCACAATATTCTGTGCCAGTTGAGGTCCGAGTCCGGAAATATAAGTCAGTAAATGTTTGCTTGCGGTATTCAGGTTCACTCCTACCCGATTCACCGCATTTTCCACCGTTTGATCTAATGCTTTCTTGAGTTGTGATTGATCCACATCGTGTTGATATTGTCCAACACCAATTGATTTCGGATCGATCTTTACCAGTTCCGCCAACGGATCCATCAATCTTCTGCCAATGGAAACTGCTCCACGCACAGTTACATCAAAATTTGGAAATTCATCACGGGCAATTTTCGAAGCAGAATAAATGGAAGCACCGTTTTCACTCACGACAAACAATTTCACTTCACGGTCGAAACGGGTGTTCTGAATAAACTGCTCCGTTTCGCGACCAGCCGTTCCGTTCCCAATGGCTATAGCCTGAATATCATACGCTTCCACCATTTTCTGAACTTTCCGCATAGCTTGTGAAGTTTCATTTACAGGTGGATGGGGATAAATGGTTTCGTTATGCAGTAAATTTCCCTGAGCATCCAGACAAACCACCTTACAACCGGTTCGGAAGCCCGGATCGACTCCCAATACACGTTTTTGTCCTAAAGGTGCTGCCAACAAAAGTTGTCTTAAATTCTCCGCAAACACGCGAATGGCCTCTGTATCGGCTTTGGCTTTACTTTCGGAAGCAAATTCGGTTTCAATACTGGGTTTCAACAAACGTTTATAGGCATCAGACACAGCATCAGCTACTTGCTCAGAAGATTCAGTTTCGCTTTTTACAAAGATTCGGTCTAATTTTTCCAGACAATGTTCATCTTCCGGCGTAATATTTACCCGCAAAAATCCTTCCGCTTCTCCCCGACGCATAGCCAGCAACCGATGTGACGAACAACGTGCTAGTTTTTCGCTCATATCAAAGTAATCCCTGTATTTCTGGGCTTCTTCGTCTTTTCCTTTGATTAATTTAGAAGAAATAACTGCTTCTCGTGCAAAAATCATTCGGATGGAATTTCGGGCTGCTTCACTTTCATTGATCCATTCGGCCATAATATCGCGTGCTCCGGCCAGAGCTTCTTCCACAGTTGAGACTTTAGCGTTTACAAACGGTTGAGCCAATTGTTCCACGTCATTCGATTGTTGCTTCATCAGCATCTTAGCTAGTGGTTCCAAACCTTTCTCACGGGCAATTTCAGCCCGTGTACGGCGTTTGGGTTTGTACGGCAAGTAAATATCTTCCAATTCAGTTATATTCCAGCAATTGTCAATTCTCGCTTTCAGTTCATCGGTCAGTTTATCTTGTTCTTCAATTGATTTGAGAACCGCCAACTTGCGTTTCGCGAGTTCACACAGTTTATCGTACTGTTCTTTGATATCAGCAATCTGAACCTCATCCAATCCTTCGGTCATTTCCTTCCGATATCTGCTTATGAAAGGAATGGTAGAACCTTCATTCAGCAATTGAATGGTGTTTCGAACTTGTTTTTCCGTAATTTGAAGCGAAGAAGAAATCAGAGATATGAATTTAGTAGGAATTGTTTCTGTTGCCATTTAATTCGAAAAGTTTGAAAAGTTTGAAAAGTTTGAGATTTAATATTGCTAACCTTAAGCCCCATTAGGGGTTTGGGGTAAGTTATCTCAATGCAAAATCTTGAAAACCAGTTCTTTCAATAATTCTCCTTCATCGGTACTCGGATTGTCAATGCCTTTATAGCGAGCATCAGTTTCACGGATCCATGAAATAATATTCATGGTTTTCCATGCATTGAAAACCTGTGCTGCTTTTTGGTAATCTTTTACAAAATAAGGGTTTATTTTCAATTCTGATGCCACGTTTCCCTGACTTTTATCAGACAAATAATGATAAATCATCAAATCGCTGAAAAATTTGAACAATTGAGCCAGCGTGAGTACCATTGGATTTGCCTTTTTATTATCAGCAAAATAACGAACAATGCGATTTGCTTTCAACACATTTCTGTTTATCAATGCCACCTGTAATTCAAAAACATTGAAGTCTTTGCTTATTCCAATATTTTTTTCAATTAACTCAGGTGTTATCGATTTTGAATCAGAAGGTTTTGTGAGAATTAATTTATCAAGTTCATTCACCAGTTTACTCAAATCGGTTCCCAAAAACTCCGCCAGCATAGCAATAGCTTTTTCTTCAATGGCTACATTTTTCGTTTTGCAATATTTTGTAATCCAGGCACCTATTTCATAATCGCGAAGTTTGCCCGATTCATAAACGACACCTATCTTCCCTATTTCCTGAACCCACTTTTTACGTTTATCCGGCGTTCCATATTTATAACAAAATACTAATATAGTGGATTTTAAAGGGTTTTGAAGATAATAAACCAAATCGTCCCAGACTTTCATCAGCTGTGCTTCCTTGACAATCACTACCTGATATTTGGCAAGCATAGGATATCGCTTGGCAGCATTTATGACAGTTGAAATTTCAACATCTTTACCGTATACAATGGTTTGGTCAAATTCTTTTTCTCCATCATCCAACACATTATTCTGAATAAAATCCGAAATAACATCAATATAATAAGGCTCTTCACCCATTAGTAAATAAACGGCTGAATATTCTTTTCTTTTTAATTCATTCAGAATTTGTTCATGTGAGATTTCTTGTTTTGCCATATTGAAAGTCCCTTTTAGGGGATTAAGAGAGCTTTATTCAAAACGCAAGTGTTTGATAGTCTTGCTATTATTTATTAACGACGAAAGTGATTTTACACCTATTTTAATGTGTTCCTCCACATAATTGGCAGTAACCTTTTTATCACCTTCCATTGTTTTAATTCCATCTTCGTGCAATGGCATATCCGAAACCAGCAACAAAGCACCGATTGATATACTATTATAAAATCCCGCTGAAAAAAGAGTGGCAGTCTCCATATCAATGGCAATGGCACGTGATAGTCGAAGATATTCCTTGAATTTTTCGTCGTGTTCCCAAACTCTTCGGTTGGTTGTATAAACTGTTCCAGTCCAATAATCTTTTCCAAAGTCACGAATATTCGAAGAAACGGCACGCTGCAAACTAAAAGCCGGTAAAGCCGGTATTTCAGGTGGGAAATAATCGTTTGAAGTCCCTTCGCCCCGTATGGCAGCACTCGGAAGAATATAATCTCCAATTTTGTTTTTATCTTTCAGACCGCCACATTTCCCTAAAAACAAAACCGCTAATGGATGAATTGCGGATAAAATATCCATAATAACAGCCGCATTCGGGCTTCCCATTCCGAAGTTTATGATGGTTATCCCATTGGCAGAAGCGTTTGGCATATTTCCGTCACGACCGATTACAGGCACATTATACCATTCGGCAAACAATTCCACATAATTATTAAAATTAGTAAGTAAAATGTAATCTGTGAAATCTTCCAGAGGTCGCTTGGTATAGCGTGGGAGCCAATTCTCAACAATTTCTTTTTTTGTCTTCATATACTTCGGTATTTATTTAGTTTTTTTGTAACTTCGCATTGAATTACCTCAAATAATGGTAATCCGTAAAAAAGTGGAAACAAAAATACAAAAAAATGTTGCAACTTAACCTTCCTGAGTATAATTTTCGAATAAAAAAGCTGAATGAAAAGTTGTTCATTTTTGATTCTCAGCGAAAACGCTATGTATCACTGACTCCCGAAGAGTGGGTACGTCAGCATTTTATTCGGTTTCTGATTGAAGTGAAAAAATATCCGGCCGCGTGTATTGCTGTAGAAAAGGAACTTAGAATGAATGGCATGAAAAAACGTTGTGATGCAATTTTATTTGATAAAAATGCACATCCGGCAATGATTATTGAATTTAAAGCCCCGAATATTCCGATAACTCAACAAACTTTTGATCAGGTTGCGGTATATAATGCCAAATTAAAAGTCGATTTCTTTATAATTAGTAATGGAATTGAACATTATTGTTGTCGCGTAGATGCAAAAAATGCAAAATATGAGTTTTTCCCTGATATTCCTGAATATTCCACAATATTCCTCTCTTAATAATCTCTCAATTATATAACTTTAAATCAATAACTTGTAAAAGATTGATTTTGCAAATCTATTAAATATGCCTAACAATAGAAAGATTTAACGTGAAATGTTCGTTTTTATGTTGTAAAACATATAATTTTGCAGCGTCAATAAGAAATTAATCTTTATGACGAAATTATCTAATACAAAGAATCTCCTAAAAATCACAGGGAAGTTCTTTGTTTTTTTATTTTTAATAGGTATAAAAAAGAATGTGGTTTAAAATTTTAAGTTATGAAAAAGATTTTAGTTTTAATTATGGTATTGGTTGCAGGTTCAACCGCTACTTATGCTCTTAATCCAAGAGATTATGAGGTATTTTACAAGATGAATAACAATCATACGTTCGAAAGCTTGATGCATTATTTAAAAGCTGATAACGAACAGTCTGACAATTTGAAGTATGTTTTTACTGTCACTGAATACAAAATGAAATCAGCATTAAAGTCTGATAATGAAGTAGCTGCTGATAAGGCAATGAACTTTAACCTGGCAAATGCAAAAAATATTTTGTCTGAACCTCAGTACAAAAAGTACTTGACTATCGTTAATTTGACGATAAATAATTCAAATAATGAACAATTACTAACTGAGAAATAAGATTTTAACCTCTCTGTGAATGATCGAGGGTTCACTTCATTTTGAAGTGAACCCTCTTTTTTCGCTTATTTATTGTGACGGTTAACGTTTGCAATAATTTTATCACTTTTCAACTCACGCAAAGCATCATTTGCTATCCAGCGTGCTGATTTAGAGCCTTGATTCCGTATTTTCTCTCCGGTTTCAATTGCTTTTAAACGTAGATTTTCATTCTTCTTTCCTATCTGACGCAATGCCCAATTCACTGCTTTCCAAACAAAATTCCGATCATCCCAAGCTTCTCTTTCAATTATATTAAAAAATGGGATAAAAAATTCATCGGGAGCATTTTTATTTTCGAAAACCAACGCACACATCAAAACAAAAGCTGTTCGTTTTACAAATTCCTCGTTTGCAGTTGAATAACTTTCTATTTTTTGTAAAATATAAGGTGTTTTGACTAATAAATTACAACACTGATCACAAATATCCCAGGAATTGAAATCATGAACCCAAGCATCGAATTGAATTTCAGTGACTTCTTTTGAATCTTCAATCATTGTTGCCAGCAATCGGGCTTCATGAAACTCAGTTGACCATAATTCAAGTGCCAATTGATGATTTTTGCCAATTTTTTTAGCAAGTTGTCTGATTAACGGTATTTTAACCCCAAATGCATTCGAATCATTTATTCCAAAATGAGCCAACTTCGCATAGTGTTCAGGTGTGGAAAGGGATTTCAATTCAGAAAGCAAACCTTCAACCTTCATTTATTAAATTATTTGAATAAATTTATATTTGAAAGACGATTACGTGTTTCCTTATCAAAAACAAGTAAAGAAGTACTGTCGAGGCTGTTTACCGGAAATTTATGTGGGTTTTCGATAAAATCTTTGGTAGGAATTAAATGATACTGATATTTTCCAAAAAGCAAACCTCTGTGAACATAAACAGGTAGATAAGAAGTATTTATGATTTTCTTTGTCTTGGTGGAAATATTGACTCTAACCATGATTCCACCATCAGTATTTAGATTACGTTGATTGGAAATTGAATTTCCCAGAGAATAAAACACAGGAACGGGAATACTATCTTTCGAATACATAAATTCAGCATTTTGAACCACATGGGGATGCGAACCTATAATTAAATTAATGCCATGACTTACAAATAGTTGAGCCAGTGTTCGTTGATATTCATTTGCCTGAAGTTCGTATTCAGTTCCCCAATGAATGGTCATTATTTTAAAATCGGCACCTAAACTATCTGCTTTAGCAATATCACGAAATATTTCGGCAGTATCTATATAATTGACGATATTTGGTTTAGTAACTTTATGATCATTAGTTCCATAGCTACAATTCAACATGGCAATCTTCAAACCATTTGCTTCAATAAATAATGGATATAAACTATCTCGCTGTATGCTGTCATTGTAACTACCTAAATGCGAAATATATCTTTTATCAATTTGCTTTAAAGTCCTTTCTAATCCAAATTTTTCTCTATCAAGTACATGATTATTAGCAGTTAAAAGTACATTATATCCTGCATTTTTTAATCCATCAAGTAAAGCGTCCGGTGATGAAAAGTTAGGATAACCGCTGTAAGGCTTGCCTGCAATGGGAACTTCCAAATTTGCAACGGCTATATCGGCACTTTCAATGTATTTTTTTACATATTTGAAGCAAATATTATAATTGAAAGTATTGGTGTGGGAATTATAGGCCGCTTTATATTGAGGCGAGTGCCCCATAATGTCTCCTGAGAATACAAGGGAAATAGTCTCATTATCAGATTTATTGACAACGATAATTCGATTGCTATTCTGCAAAAAACTGCAAAACAAAAATAATGAAGAAAACAATAACAGGTACTTTTTCATTATATCAGATTACAGAGAAAAAAAGATTTGTTTATATTTCCAACGCTCCAATTATTTCAGTAACAGACTTGAATCCATGGCGATCTAAATATTCATTGATACCATCTATTACTTTTAAAGAAACAGTCGGATCGATAAAATTTGCAGTTCCTATTTGAATGGCAGTTGCACCGGCAAGTATAAATTCAATTGCATCAATTGCGTTCATTATACCTCCTAATCCGATTACCGGAATTTTGACTGAATTTGCAACTTGCCATACCATTCTTAATGCAATAGGTTTCACTACCGGACCAGAAAGTCCACCGGTTATTGTCGACAGAATAGGCTTTCTTTTTTCAGCATTGATTGCCATACCCAGCAAAGTATTAATTAGCGAAACAGAATCGGCTCCTTCAGCTTCAACAGCCCTCGCAATCTCCGAAATATCGGTCACATTTGGCGAAAGCTTCACAATTATATCATTTTTATACACTCTTCGCACTTGACTAACTACTTGACTTGCAGACGAACAGCTTGTTCCGAAGGCCATTCCACCTTCTTTCACATTTGGGCAGGAGATGTTTAATTCGATTGCTGGTATCTTTTCGAGTGAATTTAACTTTTTAGCTGTCTCTACATAGTCCTCAACAGTCGATCCGGACACATTCACAATTATATTTGTATCGAGATCTTTAATTGTTGGATAAATATGATTTATAAAGTAATCTACACCCTTATTTTGCAGTCCCACAGCGTTTAACATGCCTGATGGAGTTTCAGCCATACGAGGATATGGGTTTCCCTGTCGCTCGCGAATGGTAGTTCCTTTCACAAATATACCGCCAATTCGAGATATGTCCATAAAGTCTGAATACTCAGTACCATAACCAAATGTGCCCGATGCAGTCATCACTGGATTTTTCAGATGTAATCTGCCTAAATTGATATTTAAATTTGCCATTTCAGCTTTGTAATATTAAAAACAGGACCGTCGGTACAAACACAAACATTCCCTTCAGTTGTATCGGTTACACAGCATAAACATGCTCCGATTCCGCATGCCATTGTATTTTCGAGCGAAACCTCACAATTCGCCTTAATCTGAGCCGCATACGAGGCAACAGCCTTCATCATGGGAGTTGGACCACAAGTATAAATATAATCGAAATTTGAGCCGTTTAAAATCGAATGCTGGGTAACGAAACCACGTTCACCCAATGAACCATCTTCTGTAGTTATGTACACTTTTCCATAACGCTCATATTCACTTTTCTGTAAAATATCAGTTTCGGAACGTGCACCAAGCAGAAAATTAACTTTAAATCCACTTCTTTTGAGGTATGCTCCTAAATAAAGTAAGGGTGCGACACCACATCCGCCGCCAACCAAAAGCAATTTAGCATTCTTATCGGCGGGTTTATTAAAGCTGTTTCCAAGAGGTAATATGATATTTAAAATTTCACCCGCTTTCAATTCAGACAAGCGTCTGGATCCATCTCCAATAATCTGTATCAACAACCAGAGTTCATTCGTCTCATAATCAACATAATGTATTGAAATAGGGCGTCTTAAGAATGTAGTCGGAGATCCGTCAACACGCACTTCTGCAAATTGACCGGGAAGCATTTCCGGAAGTTTCTCCTGAGAAGTCAAAATTAGCAAAGCATACTGATTGCTTAATTTTCGGTTTTCCTTCAGGATTAAGTCAAGAATGAATTTCTTCATTTTCTATAATGTGTTGTATACAAGCAATATATAATAGTATATATTGATTTGATTTTAATATATTAACTGCAACAAATTTACTCAAAAAATCCTTTCCAGACAAGAGCTAAATAATGAATACAAGTATATTAAAATTACAGAAATCTAGATGACTATAACAAGTTAATAAACTCATTTAGTATTTAACAACAATGTATTTTAAAGATATTACTTGATCCAGTTTTCCATTATATTTATTTTGTTTCAAATTCCTGGAAAGTATTATCGGTGTAATAGACTATAATTTTACGAACCAATTTAGAATTCGATTGAATTGTCGATATGTTACTATTTATCGATTCTATTGCTGTCTTAGGAGATGATTCTGTAGAATTAACTTTCTTTTGCTGGTTGCCTGAATATAAAGTAGCTGTTTTTTCTGGTTCTTGTATGTTCAAACTAGCTGATTTATAAGTACTTTCATCCAAATTATCGAATAATGTAGGTGTCTGAGATTGCTTTTCGTTGCGATACATTGATCCTATACCCAAAATAAGCCAGTCTGAGCTGATAGTTCTGAATCTGTTTAGTATTTTTTTCAGTACATCCAAACTCGGATTATTTCGTCCATTCAGTATGTGGGAGAGAGTAGAACCCTGAATGCCTATTTCTCCGGCAAATACGGCTGCAGTCATTTCTTCTTTCTGCATTATTTTTTCTATTCTTTCTTTTTCGTCCATAATTCTAATATTATTGTGAATTATTCAAATGTATTGCGGATACAAATATATGTGAATCATTTCACATATGCAAACTATGTACATTTGTAACCTGCTACAAAATAAGAGTCACATTTGTAAATAGAGAAATGTGAAGTCGATAAATAGAAGTAATTATGTATAATACTAATATACAATGAATTGTATTAATATTAAGCTGATTCTTATAATATAAAGTATTAAATTACATTATATATCTTATATATACTGATAATGAGCATTTTATGATTTATATTTTATATTATTTTAATGAGTTACGTACGAACAACACAATTTGTAACACTGGAATAAAGTAATATATCAAGTATAACGTGTAAGTATCTGAATGATTTGTATTTAAGCAGTAGTATTTACATAATTTAATAAGATTACTTATGTATTGGATGTGCTATTGTAAACTTTTACAATTGGGAACTAATACTTCATATATTTGTAACATGCTATCAAACATTTAACTGATACAAATGTAATATATTACATTTGTATCTATACTTTTGTATGATTACTTTTGTAAAGTCGACAGTTCACAAAAAATTATTTTGTTCGTTGAATAATCAAGAACTAGATTATTGCATCGGGGATCTCTATCTATAAAACTTAAAGACAGAATTACTATACTCCTACTTAAAAATGATGAAACAATAAATTTTTTACACTTTTTATAAAGTCACTATTTAAAATATCGTCTAATATTTATTTGATGTATAAACGAAACTGTGTAAATTCAGCTTAAAATGCATATTATCAATTTATTACGCTGTTTTTCTATTGCTGAGAATTTAATAAATAAAATTTGCCGGGTCTTTATCCAACTATATCTGATTCTGACGCACAAAAAAAGAGTCCGAAAAAATTCGAACTCTTTTTAAAAAATATATTAGTATGTCTTAATCTTCAGATACCGAAGATATACCCGCCAATTCCTGATCGACCAAAATACGACCACAATATTCGCAAACAATGATTTTCTTACGCAAACGGATATCCAACTGACGTTGGGCTGGTATCTTATTAAAGCAACCACCACAAGCATCACGTTGTACATAAACTACTGCTAACCCATTGCGTGCATTTTTACGAATACGTTTAAATGCGGTAACCAAACGTGGTTCTATAGATAATTCAATTTCTTTGGCGTGTTCGCGAAGTTTTTCTTCTTCCTGTTTCGTTTCCGAAACTATTTCGTTTAACTCACCCTTCTTTTGATCCAGATCAAGTTTGCGTTCAGATAATTGATCTGAAGTCGATTTCTGATCAACTTGCTTACTTTCTAGTCCTGCAGTATATTCACGTATGCGTTTTTCGGATAATTCGATTTCTAAAGTCTGGAATTCAATTTCCTTCGAAAGATTATCGTATTCGCGATTATTACGAACATTATCCTGTTGTTCTTTATATTTCGCAATTTTCATTCGGGATTCTTCAATCTCGATTTTTCTACTTGCAATTGTAGCGATAATTTCAGAAATTTCAGATTCAAAATTCTCCATACGGGTATTTAAACCGATAATCTCGTCTTCTAAATCTTGAACTTCCAAGGGTAGTTCACCGCGTAAAATTTTAATTTCATCTATTTTGGAAACTGCTTTCTGAAGCTCATAAAGGGCTTTAAGTTTTTCCTCAACGGTAATTTCTTTTTCTGGTTTTAATTCTGTAGCCATATTGATTACAAATAGTTTATGGGGTTGGTTTTACTGTCTGAAATTTGGACTGCAAATGTAGGCATTTTTTTTGTAATTATCTCAAAAAATAGGTCTTTTGTGAACTGTTCACTTTCAAAATGTCCAATATCGGCTATTAAAATCCGATTTTCAGCTTCAAAAAATTCATGATATTTAAAATCGCCTGAAATATACACATCGGCTTTTGCCAAAATTGCATC